>JBAVLE010000036.1:0-18104 GCA_049688735.1 Candidatus Angelobacter sp.
GTTCGGATCTTTCGCTGATCTTGTTCAGTTGGTCCAGCGCCGCTTCAGCCACAATGCGCCGGGCCTCACTCTCTTCGCAGTTCGTGCCAGAACTCCCAGCCAGACCAAGAGCGCGTATCAAGGCAGGCAAAGTCAGCCCTTGCAGTACAAGTGTCACCAGGATGACGCAGAACGTCAAAAAAATAATCAGGTTGCGCTGCGGAAACGGGCTTCCATCGGCCAGCTGTACTGGCAATGAAAGCGCCGCTGCCAGGGCGATAACACCACGCATTCCGGTCCAGCCCGTCACAAAGATCTGCCGTGCGGGTGGACGGGGTTCATTCTGGTGAAGGATATGTTCGCGAATCCAGTACGCCAGCGCCGTACCGGGAAAGACCCAAAGCAACCGCAGGACGATCACCAGCAAGCTGAACAAACCACCGTAAAGCAGCAGAGACACTGCACTGTAATTCCTGATGCCTTCGCGAACAATAGGCAATTGCAGGCCAATTAGAACAAACACAAAGCCATTGAGGATAAAGGTAAACACATTCCACACCGCATTGGCCTGAATTCGCACTGTCGGCGAGAAAAAATGCGCGCTTCCCCGCCCTAAGTAAAGTCCGCAGGCCACCACGGCCAAAACCCCGGAAGCGTGGATAAATTCCGCGGCAAGATAAGCAGCATACGGCACCATGAGGCTAATAGTGATTTCAATCGGTCCGTCGTCGATATGGTGTTCCACCCAGTGAATGACCGCGCCGATGAGCAGCCCCATCGCAACTCCGGCTATGGTTAGGTATGCCAGCCGCAGTACGCCCGAAGTAACTGTTGGCGTCCGGCCGGCTACCACGATGGCCAAGCCGAACTCCAGCGCCAGGAGTCCGGTTGCATCGTTGAGCAGGCTCTCTCCCTCAAGCACATCAACCACCCGCTGTGGCAGGCCAACGCGCTTGGCAATCGAGGTTGCGGCAATCGCATCAGTGGTCGCAACTACTGCTCCCAAAACCACTCCCAGCCGCCAATTAAACCCGGGAAAAGCCACATGCGCCGTTCCAGCCACTCCCAGCACCGTAAATCCCACCAGCCCAAAAGCCAGAAACGAGATGCTGATTAGGTTATGCACAAAATCACGCCATGAAGTAAGCCACGCAGCGGAAAAAAGCAGCGGCGGCAATACGACCAGAAAAATAAGATTGGGATTGAGCGTAACTCGTGGAATACTCGGGACAAGGCTCAACCCCAGCCCCGCCAACACCAGCACAATGGGATAAGGAGTCTGCAGCTTGCGCGCCAACGCGGTAAAGCCGGCAACAAAAAGCAAAAGGAGCAGCAGCACGATCTGGATGGATTGAATACCGCTCCCCTGCATTGAGGCCTCCGCTCTTGAAGATAACCCGCTACGGGGTAAGGCTCAAGCGCACCAGCAACATAACAAGAAGAGAGCAGGGTATGCGCTAACGCAATCCGCTTCCCTGCCCCGGCATCAGCCACAGCACCATGGCCAATGCTGCCAGGACCGCCGTAAAGTAAGCAGCAATGACGTTGCTTTGCTCCTCCGGAGCATCGCGGGTAAACAGACGGACGGCCATCCCAATCGCAACCAGCCCGAAGACCCATTCCCCCAGTGCATAACCGAGGGCGGCGCTCACTACCAACACCACCGCTCGTTCCAATTTGCTCAGAGCATTGGTGGCGCTGCTGCCATCAAAGATCCAGAGTGGGATCAGATTCAGCGCGTTGAACCATGCGCCCGTTCGAGCCAAAGCGGCCCATAGTCCATAGCCAGTCTGGTGCCACAACAGGGCGCACAGTCCTGCGGCCAGGGCTCCTGCAAACGGCCCGGCAAGACTGACAGCAGAGCGGGTTTCCAGCGAGACGCCCAGTGCGTTCCACTTTACATAAGCCCCAAATCCAGGCAGGAACATGGGCATTTCCGCCGGCAGCCCTCGGCGCTTGATATCGATAAAGTGTCCCATCTCATGAATCAAGATCAGCAGGGCAAATCCGACGCCGAATTTTGCTCCCCAGATCGTCCAGTAAAAACCAAAAAAAGCCACAAAACTGAGAAGTGATTTGAATTTCAATAAAGCCAACAGAATCGTGCCCAATGGCCCAAGCCTTTTGGCCCATTGCGGCGCCGTACTGGACGCTCGATGACCAGATTGGGAATGCCCCGCTTCTAATTCACGAACATGGTTGCGTATCCATTCCGCCTGGACTGACTGTGCGGGTAGCAGTGGCAGGCACGCCAGCCATTTCTCGCGGGCTGCCTGAAGGTCGCCATGCGCCTCCAGTGACCGTGCGTGGGCAGCGAACTGCTCCATCTCGTCACTGTGAACCAATGTCTGGCATTGCGGACACTCCAATGCGCCGGCAGGAATCTCCCGCCCACAGCGAGGACATTTTTGGGCTACTTCAAAACTAGATGAGGACACGAATCAGCAACGATCTCCTGCCTGCATCATCTCATACTGCATCAATGCTTTTACCGTCTCACACATACGGTGGTTTGCAATTATTCCAACTCCGCGCTGATGGTATATTCGCCTGCCGACATATCCCAGCTTACGTGCAGGATGTTAGGTTTGCAGCACACCTGGCAGTCTTCCACATATTGCTGGCGCATTCCCGCGGAAGAATCTACGCGGATCTCATTCCACTCGCCACATCCGGCGCATTGAAAGCCTGAGATCATGACCGCTTATCGATGGTAACAGCAAAAAAGAAGCGGCCAACCTGCAAAGGCTGGCCGCTCCGTGGGACCCACCACGGACCAAACAGAATTGAGCTAAACAGGAAGCTCTTATGCGTTCGCTCCCGCAGTCGCGCGATTGCTGCTTTCCACACGCATTTTGGCTGCTCCGCTTGTTACAGTCGCTGCAAAGAAGCGTTTATACGATAGGAAGATTCCCGCCATGATCGGCAGAACCGCAAGCGGTACCTGCCAGCCAACTTCCTGGGTAAGCGTAAGCGTCAATCCTGCAATGCCGGCGCTCGCCACCAAATACGGGAACGAAAGCTGTAGCATCTCCAGCCATGTGCGTACCATACTCACGGCTTCGGTCAAGCCGATTACAATTGCGACCGGGACGGTGTTCGCCAGCGCATACCCCGCTGCCGCAACGGCCAGACGAAGTGAAGGCGAGCTAATCACGGATGCCACGGAAGGCGCGGCATAGATCAATCGCGTTGCGGCCACAGCCAGCGTGATTGCACTGCAATTAAATGCCACCTGCATTGAATTGAATTTCTTACCTTTCGCAAAGCATTGAAAGAATGTGCTGACAAACCCTACTGTCAATGCTTCAGCCGTATTCATCTGCGCTACCGCCACAAGAATGAACGGCAAATTTACTGACATTGTTCCGGTCACGCCCGGAAGCTTGATTCTGAGTCTCGCCGCCACACATGCGACCAATAAGAACGCCGCAAACCGTGCTGAGGGCATTGACTTAGCGTTGAGAACGGCATCTCCGAGTACCAGGAGACCCGAAATGACAATCAACGCCACGAATATTCGCGCTGAAAATGACTTCGGCATGGCTAGTTCTCTCCGTCCTCTCCGTCGCTCAGAGCATTCATTGAGTTAGCGCCCCATATGATCGAGTCGCCCCAGATAATGCTGTTGGCGCCTACTGTCGTATCTCCCCACACAATTGAGTCGCCCCAGATGATGGAGTCACTGATGACGCAGTTACCGCCCCACACGATCGAGTTGCCCCAGATGATAGAGCTACCCCAGGTGATACTGTTGCCCCAGGTGATTGATTGGCTGTTCATCAGACCATATTTGCCTGTAGTAGCGCTGCGATAAGCAACTGGTGAAGGAGCTCCGCCATTGACAACATCTGCGCTTCTCAATGACGAATAAATGTCCAGATATCCCGCACCGATGGTAAAGACGTCATATTGTGAGAAGTAACTCTTTCCCGAATTGTCAGAAGCCCAGCTGTTTCCCGGATAGCCTTTCCAGGCTGTCTTCATCATGCGTGCCTTGATGGTGTCCGGTGTAAGGGTCGGGTCTTTCTGGAACATCAGCGCGGCTGCTCCAGCAACGATCGGTGTTGCCATGCTTGTCCCGCTCAGCCGTGTGTATTTCCCGCTGACCCCGCTAGAACAGTTGTTGCCCAACAGGCCAAGAAGGCAGGTTGTAATCGGCTGAATGTTCAGGCTAAGCAGAGACGAAACCAGGGTGCTACCAGGCGAAGCCAGAGAAACAACCCGATTACCAGGCGCAACCAGATCCGGCTTTACAACGTGGTCCACAAGAGTCGGCCCTTTTGAGCTGTAGCTTGCAACGGTGTCATCCAGCCGGCCCGGCGTCCCGTTGGTCTTTGTTGCGCCCACGGTGATCACGTTAGGATCGTTGCCGGGTGCCTGGATTGTGGCATAGCCTTGTGTTCCGTAGCTGTTATCGCGGCCTCCGTTGCCTGCGGCTACAACTACTACAATGCCTGCCTTCCAGGCCGCTTCAACCGCCTGGCATACTGGATCAAGAGCGTAGGACTCATAAATGCTGCGTCCCAAAGAAAGATTAATCACGCGAATGTTGTACGTGCTTTTCAACTGGATGGCGCGCTGAATCGCGGCAATCACCTGGCTGTCAGTGCCGGATCCGTTCGCATCCAGCACGCGCAGGTTGATGATATTGGCGTTCGGCGCCACACCAACATACTGCGTCGGATAGCCGCTCACGGAATCGTGTCCGTTGCCGGCCACGATACCCGCCACATGTGTTCCGTGACCGTAGGAGTCATTTGTGCTGGGATCACCAGGAATGAAGCTTTCGCTATAGACGATGCGGGATCCCAAACCAATCGACTTCTGCAAATCGTCATGGTTGAAGACACCGCTATCGATGATGGCTACTCCGATTCCGGTTCCGTCCAGACCATATTGTTGACGAGCAACGTCACCTTCAACGGCAGGAATGGCGTCATCGGAAGCAACTTTGTTCGGACGGTCCGGGCTCACGTAAGCGACATCCGGATGGTTTTCTAACCAAGCCAGCATTCGCACGGGTATCCGATAGGCTGCTCCGTTGATGTGATCGAACGAAAATTTCAGTCGTCCACCCCGTGCCGCCATTTCAGAAGCATGCGCTTTGGGTGTTTGCTTGAACTGAATAATGACGCTCACAGTTCCGTCGGCATTCAGCGGAAAATTGGCAAGATCGGCCGCAAGTTTGCTATGCCCATTTGCTCCTGGATCTTTGGGCGCAGCTTGCGCAATGACAGGGACTAAAACGAGGACTGCTACCACCGCCATAAGGAAAAACCGAAGCCAGCTCAGGCCTTTTTCGGTTGCAGATTTTTTGTTTTCGAGTCTCATTTTGTTTTTGAACTCCGGAAGTTTCTGGTAAAGCCGCTTATCAAGCTGCTGCTATGAACCCCATACCGCCGACGCCAGGGGTGTCGAAACGTGTTTAAGGCTGGTGAAGGCATGGCATAATCCAGCAACGGCTGCGATTACGCCTAAAGTGAAAACCACAACTTTATTTCTGAGAGACATACATTTACCTCTGCCTTTCTATTTGCACGTCAGAAACCAAAGTCATGGCTTGTAAGCTATTGATTTCATGGTGCTTGGAACAGTATTGGTGTGCCACGGTGCGACACGGATGAGCGCCGCGGTCACAGCTAAACACTTCTGCACCCCGATAACTACTTTGTCCTTAGTTACTTAGGGAGGTGCGACAACTGCGTCACACTGTTTTTGGTTCTGATTGGACTGGGGAAGACGATCTAAACGGAAGAGTTAATCAATAAGCTATTTCTAAGATTGAAAAGATCTTAGTAGCGAAGGGCCTGTTCAATCTCGGTAGGGCTCGGAACGCTCGGCAGGGCCGCAATAAGCTTCTGAGTGAAGGGTTCTTGAGGACTGAAAAAGATCGCTTGCGGCGTGTTGCATTCCACAATTTTGCCTGCATTGATTAACGCAATTTGATGGCACAGCCCGTAAGCTGACACCAGATCGTGAGAGATAAAAAGCATGCTCATACCCAGCTTGCGGTTCAATTCTCCGAACAGGGCGAGGATTTCCGCCTGTGTCACTGCATCCAGCGCGCTGGTCGGTTCATCGGCAATCAGCAAGGCGGGGCGATGCATGATGGCCATAGCGATCAATACACGCTGCGCCTGACCAACGCTGATCTCTGAAGGGTAGCGTCGCAAGAACTCTTCCGTGGCAGGCAGAGCGACATCTCGCAATGCCTGAAAAACAGACTCTTCCATGTGATCGCTGCCGCCTAGTCCGTGCAGCTTCCATGCTTCGTTCATCTGTGTACCCAGCCGCAATGCTGGATTGAGCGACGACATAGGGCTTTGCGGCACAAAAGAAATGACTTTACCGCGCAGTTTGCGCCACTCTTTTTCTTTCAGAGTCAATAACTCCTGGCCGTCCCACAGAATTGAACCACTGGCTCTGCCGCCTTTCAGGTTGAGAAGTCCAAGGACTGCCAATGCCAAAGAACTTTTGCCGCAGCCGCTGTGTCCCACCAATCCCAAAACTTCGCCCGGATGCAATTCGAGACAAAGGTCATCCAATACGGGCGGTTTGTCCTTGTAGCTGACCGTTAGTCTTACCGAGAGCAGATCCATATTGATTCCTAGTGGGCGAGCGCCAGCATTTCTGCGTTCCAGAATGCCTGAGGACGAAATACGCTGGGTTCGGCGTTCTTCACCGATGGCGCAATCGCCACCAGCGCGTCTTTATTGATCAAGTAGATGAAAGGTTCCTGCTCCCAGGCAATCTGCTGTACCCGGTCCCAGTATTGCTTGCGTTTGTGCTCGTCACCTGATGCTGCCTGCGCGCGCATCAGCTTGTCGATCTCGGCTTCCCATGTGGTTGCCGGCGATTTCTGGTTCGGATTCCATTGATGATTGTCGGCCGAGCTGAGCCAGACAGCCATCTGTGAATTGGGATCGAGTTCTACGTTTTGGAAGCCCAGCAGGCAAGCTTCATAATTGTAGGATTGCGTCATCCGCTCCAACAAAGAGTTGAAGTCCAGCGTAACCACATTCACCTTGATGCCAATTTTCTTTAGGTCCTGCTGGATCATTGTGGCCATGCTTTCACGCGCTCGATTGCCTGCGTTCGTGGCAATGGAGAATTCCACTGGATTTCCGGCTTTGTCTTTCAGGGTATCGCCTTGCAACTGAAAGCCATCCTGTCGCAGCCTACCTAATGCGCTTGAAATGTCATAAGCATGCGGCTTCAGGTCAGTGTTAAACCAGAACTTGTTGCTGGGTGAGATGATCCCGATGGCAGGCACCGCGTGCCCGCGAAAGACGATTCGCGCCATATCATTGCGATTGATGGCTTCAGAGATTGCCCGCCGGAAATTTGTGGAAGTAAACCACGCCTTTTTATAAGCAGGTATCGGCGCCCCTGGGACCTGGTTGAACCAGAGTTGTTCCGTGTCTGTAGAAGCTCCGGCATCACGAACGGAAACGCTATCTGCGGAAAGCTTCTCAAAGATCGATGGTGAAACCGTATTGATCAGGTGGACTTCGCCGCGTTTATACCGCATCGCTTCAATCTCGGGATTCTGTTCAATATCTAACCGGATTGAGTCAAGATATGGAAGCTGCTTGCCTGCTGCATCTTTCTTCCAGTAGTAAGGATTCCGCTTCAGCAGCAGGTAGGATCCTGCTTTGTGCTCTGAAACATAAAACGGGCCTAGCGCGGCCATTTCTTTTTGCGGCGATTTTGCCGAAAGTATGGCAACGGTATCAAAAAGGTTCACCAGGTTTGCCACTGGCGCAGGAAAGTCGATTTCAATTTCGTTTGCCGAAACAATGCGCGTAGTCAGCTTGCCTTCAGCCGAGCGGAATGCGTCGCCCGTGCTGGAGTGCAGTGCAGGGTCCATCAACTGCTGCATGGTGTAAGCGACATCTTCGGCTGAAAAAGGAGTGCCGTCAGAATACTTCAATCCCTCGCGCAGCTTGAACCGGATGCGCTTGCCGCCTTCTGAAACCTTCCACGAAATCGCCAGATCCGGCTCCGCTTTGAGCGTGAGCCGATTCACACGCACCAGCACTCCCCCGGTCAGGTAACGAATGGTTTCAGAAGCTTCGTCTTCTACCAAGAGAGGATTAAATGTCTTTGGCTCAGAGCGCAGGCAGAAGCGCAGCTCTCCCCCACTCTGGGCGAACGCGGAAATAAAGCCCATCGCCCATATGGTGAGAACTAAATAAAGCCGCTTCACGAGCGTACCTCCTGTTTGTTAAGCAATACCTGGAACGAGCTGATTACCACTATAAGTACCGCAAGCGGCAGCAATCGCCAAGGTTCCGGACGTAACATGATCGCATCCTGAAGTTCACGCAGGAGGCTGCCCAGTGAAGGCAACGGCTCAGCCACGCCTAACCCCATAGCGCCGAGATTAGCTTCAGCAATAATGAAAACCGGAATGGAAATCCAGAACTGAGCCAGCAATGCACCGCGAAGATTGGGCAAGAGATGCAGCCGGATCAGCTTGAGTCCCGAAAAACCGGAGGCCCGCGCCATCCATACGAACTCAGACTTCATCAGGTCTTTGGCGCCGGCACAGATCACGCGCGCTGAAGCTGCCCATCCCAATAATCCGAGCAAAGCAAATGTCACCGTTACAGATGCTTCCGGAGAAACATTCAATGGCAGGACCGCTCGCACGGTGATAAGAAGAAAAAGCCATGGCACAGAAAGGAACAGATCGATCAGTAATTTGCAGCAGCGCTCTGTCCATCCGCCGAAGTATCCCGCTATTCCGCCGACCAGCCCAGCTAGGGCTGTAGTGAATAGAGCCGCCACCGGTGCAAGTGTCAGAGAAACCCGCATGCCATACAGCAACCGTGCCCAGCGGTCGCGACCCAGATCGTCGGTGCCCAGGAAATGATGCACAGATGGCGCCGCCTGCGGTATTTCTCGAAATTGCTGCTCGTATCCTGCCGGAGCCAGGTAATGCGCTCCCAAGACGGTGACGGCTGTCAGCGCAAGCACCGCAATCGCTATCACACGCACTGCCTTCATGCGGCGCTCCGGCTAAATCCACGCTGAGCGACATCAGAAATCAAGGTGGCGCAGACCGTCATTAACGTAACCACCATTGTCAAATTCACCAGCAATGGCAAATCGCGTGCTTGCGCTGCGTGCCATGCGAGTTGCCCAATGCCGGCAACATCGCTCACAACCTCAATCGGCAGCAACACGCCTATTCCAATGCTGATTGAGACACCCACCAGCGCGATCAGCTGCGGGAACGCAACCGGCGCAACGTGCCACGCCAACACCCGCCAGGGACCAGCGCCTTTTGCCCGTGCCGTGAGGACATGCGGCATGTCGCTGCTTTGCTGCAAGAGGTTTTGGGTGTAGCGATAGATTTTAGGAAATACCAGCAATGCGGCCGCAAAAGCCGGCGGCCATCGTAACAGCAGGAAGACCATCGCCAGCGCAGCCGCGGGAGTGGAAATAAATGTTCCGCTCAACCCATTGGCAAGAAAACCTAATCCTCGATTGTCCCAGAGTTGCGCCGCAATCGCCAAAGCCAGTCCCAGCAGCCAGCCGGCCGCTAGAGCAAATGAGAGGTTGGCCAGCGTTATCGGAAGCCGCTCACGTAAAAGATCTTTCACTGGTTGATTAAGCGAACGCGATGTGCCCAGATCGCCTCGAACAAGCGACGTGACGTATCGCAGGTAGAAATGCGGGATGTCTGCATCCATGAGATGCGCCCGCCGAATGGCCTGAATACTTTGTGCCGAGAGACCGGAATTGAGTTCCTGGTCGTCGGAAGAAAATCCCGGTGCAATACGCATGAGCATGGCGCCCGCAAAACTCGCCATGAGCATGACTGCGATTACCCGCAGGAAAGCCCAACTCCAGAAGCGCAGCATTTTATCCAGCCACCGCGTCGCGGACGGCAGCCGGCCGCTTCTCATCCGTAAGGGCTGTAAATACCTTCAGAATTTTGTGGTGCTCCTGCTTCTGTATGTACATGCGGCGGTCCGCTTCTGCCAGGAGTTTCTCGGCATCCACTCCGTCTTCCGGATAGATGGCGCAGCCCACGCTCAATGAAAGCCACTCTACGCCACAGATTTCACGACCGGCATTACCCGCCAATTCACTCAGGCAGATCCCACGCGCTTCCGCGGCTGACGCGCTCAATCCGGGCGCGACAATTACAAATTCATCGCCGCCCATGCGTGCCACATAGTCATATTCGCGGCAGGAACCTTGCAAGGTTTCAGAAAAATGACGCAAGATTCTGTTTCCTTCAAGGTGACCAAATCGATCATTGATTTTCTTAAAGCCATCCAGGTCACAAACCATCACGGTCAAAGAAGTATCCAGGCGCTTGCAGCGCGCCAGTTCGCGATCAAGGTGGATAAACAAGGACCGGGCATTCGGCAAATCCGTTAAGTAGTCGGTCGTTGCCGAACTCTCGGCCTCCTGGTACGCCAAAGCGTTCTCAACTGAGAGCGCTACTTTTGAACTGATGGCCTTGAGAATGCGGAGATGGTCTGACGTATAGGCTTCCGCCTCAGAGTGATAAAGCGTTAAGACGCCCACAACACCCTGCAATCCCTCCAAGGGGACTGAGATCGCAGAGTGCAGCGCGCTATATCGGCTGGGATCGTGTACGTAACCGTGCTCCAGGGCCGGATTGCCGTTGAGCATGGATTTGCGATTTTGCGCTACCCATCCTGACAAACCTTCTCCTAATGGGATTCGCAAGGCTGCAAACAAACGGAAGTTATCTCCGTTTACATACTCCGGAAGCAACTCGTCCCCTCTCACAATGTATGTGGCGATTGCGTCATACGGCACAAGCCGTTTCAGTCGCCCGCTGAGCACAGAGAGTGTTTCACTCAGGCTAAGCGAGTTGCCCAGGTCCTGCGTGAGTTCAAAGAGTGCCTGCGCCTCCTGGCGCGCCGCAGCAATTGAGGACAGAAAAGCAGCCTGGTTGCCTGTTTCATTGGCTTTGTCAACCGCGAATCCATTTGCTGGAGCTTTGCCGCGTTCGACTTTAAGTTCCGTCGAAAGTTTCTGGCGGTCCGGAGATTGAGAATATGAATGGACAATTGCTTCCAGCTCTTTGTAGCTGGTTTTCAGCAGGCTCACTATCTTTGGGTCGTAGGCCGTGCCCGCCTGATCAACTACCCATTGCATCGCATCATCCAGGGGCAGCGCTTTGCGATACTGGCGGTCCGTGGCCAAGGCGTCCAGGCAATCTACGGCTGACAGAATCCTGGCGCCAATGGGAATTTCTTCACCCTTCAGGCCGTCTGGATAGCCGCTTCCGTCCCAGCGCTCATGATGTGCGCGCACAATAGGGACCACCGGATACGGGAAATGCACACGCTCCAATATCTCCGCTCCCACCACCGGATGGATTTTCATTTTTTCGAATTCTTCAGGGGTAAGCCTGCCCGGCTTGGAAATGATATGTTCAGGTACAGCCAGCTTGCCAATATCGTGGAGCAATGCCGCGGCCCGCAATGCTTCAACTTCCTCTGGAGGAAGATCAAGCCTTTTCGCCATCTCTACTGCATACACTCGAACACGTTCCAGATGATCGTGGGTAGTCTGATCTTTTGCTTCAATGGCCAGTGCCAGCGCTTCAATGGTACGCATATGCAGGGCAGCCATCTCCGATACGTGGTTCTTCTCGTTCTCCAGCTTGCCTAAATAGAGACGGTACGAGCGATAGATCACAAACATGCCGGGCAAAGCCAGCAGCGTTGGTTGCCAGCCAACTTTTTGCGTAAGCCACCCGAACATGGCCGTTATAGCGCCCCCGGCCAGATAATATGGCAGTGACCAGAAATAACAATCAGTCCAGATCTTTTGCAGCTTTTTGTTTTCTGTAAGGGCGATGATCGTGGCCACTGGAAGCGTATTGAAAAGGAAGTAAACAGCGGCAGAGAGCATCAGTAAAAACGCCGCATTGGGGTGCAGCCGCGTGGACCACGGTCCGTGATCAGTAAAGTAAGCCGCAGCAATGGCAACCGCTGCACTAGAAGTATTGAATAGTACTTGTTCAATCCGCGGCCACCGCCGCCGCGTAAGGAAGCATTGCACCAGGATTGCAGAACATCCCAGAATCAACGTTTCCGTAAAGGTCAACTGGGCGATGCCCAGCAGGATAAAAAGGAAATTAACTGAGAGAGTTCCAGTAATCTCGGGCAGTTCTACTTTGAGTCTTGAGGCAAGCAACGCGGTCAGAAGATAGGCGACGAATTTGGGCAGATCATCGATACTCCAAGCAATGCCGCCATAGACCACTGTGGCCAGCCCTGCGACGCAAATTGCATAAAGGAATATTCGCGCTTGCTTCGACATACCTGTTCCGTCTCCGTCCAGGATTATGTAGGCAACTGCTGGGCCAAACATCTCCTAAACAGCGTTTCCTCTTGTTGATTCAAGGTTTTAGCGCGTCTGCTGTTTCAGGCCGCTCGGTTTTATGCCTTACATGCCTGTGACATTTGTGTCGCAGCCCCGGAGTCGACAACGCGCCAAAGTGTCACAGCGTGCATTCCCAAAATGGGAACTGTGACAAGCGCAGTTTAGCTTGATATAGCCCGAAAGAGCACCGGGTAAAGCTGAGGTTTAAGAACTTAAGTAATCATGCGGCCCTCTTCTTCAATTGCGACTGTGACGAACTTGTCCCATCATTGGCGATAACGAGTGACAAATGCGCGCTGTCTGCCCATAGCGTGCATATATCAAGGGAGAAGATTCTGTCGATCGCGGTTAACAATCCGTGTGAGTTGACCAGCCAAATCGTTCGCAGCGATGCTTTAAAGCGAGTGATGCGGTTGGTTGAACAGGTGGCGTGCCATCCGGCTGCGGTATTGATCGTCGGCGAAACGGGCACGGGCAAGGAAATGATTGCCCGCTCCATCCACAGCCACTCTCTTCGCTGCAATAAGGCATGGGTGGACGTAAACTGCGCCGCTATCCCCGAACATTTGGTTGAAAGCGAACTCTTTGGATATGAAAAAGGCGCTTTTAGCGGCGCCGACGCACAGAAAATTGGTTACTTCGAAATGGCCGATGGCGGCACCCTTTTTCTGGATGAAATCGGAGACCTCGATCCCAAAGTCCAGGTAAAGTTGCTGCGCGTACTAGATGGCGTACCTTATTATCGCCTGGGTGGAAATAAGAAGGTCAGCGTGAATGTACGGGTCGTGGCGGCCACCAATCAGAATTTGGAAGAGTTGGTCAGGGCTGGCCGTTTTCGCAATGATCTTTATCATCGGCTGGCGGAATTTAAGCTGGAGATACCGCCACTGCGGGAAAGGCCAGAAGACCTTCTGGCAATCGCTGAACAAATACTCCACCAGCATTACCCTGATTCACGTTTTTCAAATGACGCCATCACGGCCCTGCTCACACACGAATGGCCCGGCAATGTTCGCGAACTACGTAATTCAGTTTTTCGAGCGATTATGCTGGCGAAGAACGCCTCAGTTGAGATCACCAGCACAGATTTAAAGCTGAATCGCGACAGCACTCCCGGCCAAGGCAAAAATCCTTTGAATCGTGACCTTGATCAAGTGGAGAAGCAGATTGTATTCGATATGTTAGATCGCTGCGGCGGCAACCAGGGCAAAGCAGCTGAGGCGCTGGGCATTTCGCGACGCACGCTGCTGCGCAAACTTAAAACATATCGAGAGAATGAAAGCGAAACAGCAGTGGGTACATTGTGCGCGGAGCAGCAACGCTATTATCGCAAGCAGACCAGCGCTCCAGTTCTACTGAAACACGGCCAGGAATCAATGGAAGCCAACCTGCTGAACATCAGCCTTGGCGGTGCTGCGGTTTCCATCCATAAAATCCTGGGACAAGGCGAGCTGGTGACGATTTGTTTTACCGTGCCGGAAAGCAATGTACTAGCTGAACTCCAAGGGCGAATAGCATGGGCAAACAAAGAAGGACACCATGGAATTCAATTTAGTGAAATACCTTCTGACATTCGCGGTCACCTGCAGAGCTGGTTCCAGGCAGAAAAGAAAAAAGACGGCTGGCGTGACGAACTCGTCGGCTAACGATTTAGCCCCTCCTTCAAAATCTTGAAAAGTCGGGTTTGCGCCGCTGCATAAATGCCATCATGGCTTCCCTAGCCTCTGGGCCTTGCAGAAGAGCGACAAATTGCTCAGTTTCCCTGGCCATTGCATTGGCGACTGTGCCTGCCGACTCACGCTTCAATAAAGCTTTGGTGATGCGCAACGCCGCAGGTGGTTTTTCCGCGAGTTGTTGCGCTTTTGCCGCTGCCGTATTGAGCAGTTCATTGGCGGCGACTACGGTATTCACGATTCCCAGCTCTCGCGCTGTTTCCGCGCTGAACGGCTCGCCGAAATACAAAAGCTCTGCCGCTCGGTGATGCCCCATCATTGCCGGTAACAACGCACTAGAACCAGCTTCCGGGCATAATCCCAGATTGACAAAAGGAAGTTGGAAGCGAGCATCCGAGGCGGCGTACGCTAGATCACAATGCAATAACATGGTGGTGCCAATTCCAACAGCCACGCCTGCCACAGCAGCAATTACCGGCTTCTGAGCGGCTGCCAAAGTTTGCAAGTAGAGGATGGCCGGACTTGTCTCTCCGTGCTTTGCATTGGCAAAATCCACCAGATCATTGCCGGCGGTGAAACAAGCTCCTGTACCCGTGATCAGGACCACACGCACGTTTGGATCAGCGTCGGCTTGCCTGAGTGCTTCAATCATGCCCAGGTACATTCCCCGGGTTAAAGCGTTCTTCTTTTCTGGTCGGTCCAGCCGTATCCTTAGGATGCGGTTCTCGATAGAGACAACAATATGCTCCGCCATTCCAAGCTCCTGGCCATCTGATTTGATTGCTTATTTAAAGACGGTGACAGGATACGCTAACCGAGCTGTGTCGCGCTTTGGCGGGTGTCGGGCGAGAATGCCATCTCACAGCGCATAACTTGCCGCCCATTCTAAGAATGGCGCTACAGATACAACCGGTATTCCCTTGTGATTTTGCGGTGCAGATTCTCATTCCGTGCGCAAGGCAAGCATAGGTTCTGTGTTTGCAGCTCTGCGAGCCGGAATCAATGCCGCGACAAATGCAGCAGATGCCAGAACAGCCGTGGTAATGACCAATACAAAAGGATCGTGCGGCTTAACGCCATATAGTTGATTGGCCATAACGCGACCGCCGAAGATCGTGACTGGGATGCCGATCGCCAGGCCAATACCGACCTGAACAAACGCGGCGCGCAAAACCATTCCCAGCATGTTCATGCGATCAGCTCCCAGAGCCATGCGAATGCCGATCTCGCTGGTTCTCCGTTCCACGGTGTACGACGTAACGCCGTAAAGACCAATTGAGGCTAAAATCAATGCCAGGATTCCGAAAAACGATGTCAGCTTGGCGATCATGGCCTGCTGCATGAAATTTGCTTTCACCTGAACAGCAAAACTCTGAAAATCTACCACTGCCATATCGGGGTTAATCTGTGACAGCACACGGCGAATCTGCGTCTCAAGTCCGGAGATTTCTCCATGAGTCCGAATTTCAATGGCGTTCAGGTAACGCGAACGGTCCTCAAACTGTTGATAACGAGGATCAGGATTATGGGCGCTCTGGCCTTCGGCCAAGAAATACATTGGCCGCATTTTGCTCGTCGCTCCCCAGTAATTCGTGTCCTCAGTCACTCCCACAATTTCGAATGCGCCGGGATGTTTCAGGTCATCGCTGAAGTGTTTTCCAATGGCCTGCCCATTTTTGAAATACTTCTTCTCGAAGAAGCGATTTACCAGGGCGACCGGGCGCGTCGTCGGAGTGTCCTGCTCATTGATGGCACGGCCTTCCACAATCTTGGTGCCGATGGTGTCAAAATAGCCAGGACTTACCCGCAGCCACGATGCGCCATGGTCAGGCGTTCCCGGCGCTGGTGGCGGGTCTCCTTCGATATACACGCCCTCTCCCCAGTTATCACCTTCCATTGGGCTGTAAAGTGAAAAGCTGACTTGCTGTACGCCTGGGATAGCGCTGATATTTTCTTTAAGCTGCCGGTAGAGCGGCTCCAGCCTCTCAGGCTGATATCCCGCCATCTGCGGATCAATATGCAAAATGTATCGATTGGTAGTATCAAAGCCGAAATTGCGATGCTGCATGTTGTTCAAGCTTCGCGTCAGCAATCCCGCGGCGCATAAGAGCACAAGTGAAAGCGCGGCCTGCACTACCACGAGCGATTTTTGACCTAACGTTCCTTTGCGCCCTGTGGAACGTCCGGCTCCGCGCAAGGCTTCGGCCGGATTCGCGCTGGCGGTCATCCATGCAGGCGCGATTCCAAAAAGAAGCCCCGTCAAAACTGAAGTTGCGAACGCAAACGCCAGCACAGGAAGTGAAGGCGTAGCCTGGATCGGTACGTAATCGTTTCCAAAGGCCAGACGCAAAATCATGCTTGTGCCGCCGAAAGCAATCGCGATTCCTGCCAAACCGCCCATAATCGCCAGGACAACGCTTTCCGTCAGTGCCTGTCGTACCAGCGTGCTACGCGGAGCTCCCAGCGCGGAGCGGACGGTAATCTGCTGCTTACGCGCTGTTGCCCGCACAAGCATCAAGTTGGCCAGATTGGCACAGGCAATCAATAACACAAACGCAGAAATCCACATCAGCAGGTGCAAGCCATCCTGATACTCGTCGCGCATCCTCTGCACACCGCCTCCGCCGGGGGAAAAGCGCAGCGTCTGCTTGGCAACTAGAGGCTTGGAGCGATCTTCAACCTTACTTTCCGGGCTCATTAGAAATTGGCGTAGCTCAACTTGCATCTGCGCTTCCATGGCTTTAGTGTCCGCACCCGGGTTGGTGCGTCCAATCAGGTCGAGCCAGTCCAACGCGGCATCATTCAGCACTCCGACCGCAGGTTCAATCACAGGCTCAGCATTGAGCGGCAGCCAGAATGAAGGCGGATTGCTCTGTACGCGATCACCGAAAAACCCCGGCGGCGCAATTCCCACCACGGTCACAGGCTGCGAGTTCATGACGAATCCGGTTCCCACGATGGACCGGTCCCCTCCGAACTTCTCCTGCCACGTGCGGTAGCTCATTACCGCCGCTAACGGCGCTCCCTTGTTGTCGTCCTGGGGAGAAAGCATCCGGCCGGCATAGGCGGGAATCCCAAACGTGGAAAAGTAGTTACCTGAAACAAACTCACCGCGATACGACTCCGATGGTTTGTTGTTCCCGCTCCAGCGCACTCCCATCAGGCTGTTTCCTGCCTGCATGGCCGCTAATTCCGCAAAGCCGGGCGTATGCTCCTTGAACTGCTTGTACTGCTCAAAAGAAAAGAGAGACCAATTGTCCTGCATCCCGCCGTTAATGCAGCAGTTTTCTTCATTGCCCACGCGCACAAGCTCGCCAGGCTTGGATACAGGCAGCGACTTGAGCAGTACAGCGTGAACCAGCGTAAAAATTGCCGTGGTTGCTCCGATGCCTAATGCCAGTGTTAGAACGGCTGTCGCTGTAAATCCGGGAGCTTTTCTAAACTGCCGCAAAGCGTAACGAATTTCTTCGAAAATCTGCATTCGCTGTTCCCCTGGTCTTAAAACTTCCCTCTTGGATTGGCTAAGCGAGAAACGGTGTTGCGAACCTGAGATAAGTCTCATCAACAGATGTCGCGCCGGTCCCTTTGGAAGATATATACGGTCGCCAGCGAAAAAGGTTTCTAACTTTCTTTGCACATTTGAATGAACGTATCTTGATCAGAGCCGATTGGCTGACTTACCCGAATATTTCGGCGTTCGATTCGGCGTCGGAAATCGGCGCGATAAAATAGATTTAAGTGCGCCGGTACAGTGGTCTGACCATTTCGACGACAGCCGCATCCCTTGGCTTGAAAAGTAACAGTTGTGGTAACCTTTTAGAGAATCGACACATTTTGCCCCCTCGTTCAATGGTAGGACAGCTGACTCTGGATCAGCATATCGGGGTTCGAATCCCTGGGGGGCAGCCAAATAGAATCAAGGGCTTACAGTCCCCGATCCCACTCAAAAACGTTAGTCGTAACATTTAGTCGTAACATTTTGACGTAACTGCGTGGAAATACAGGTGTATACGCTGGAACCAAGAGGAAAAAACCTGTCATTGGACCGTCCGCAAGTCTTCGGCT
>JBAVLE010000037.1:0-10507 GCA_049688735.1 Candidatus Angelobacter sp.
GGCCAACTGGTTCGAGAACGTTATCCCAAAATCCCGCGCCGCATCTCCGGCTATAACCTTGACGCGCTTCTCCCTGACAAAGACGGCCGCTTCAACGTTGCGCGCGCATTGGTCGGCAGCGAAGGCACACTGGTCACGGTGCTTGAAGCCAAGTGCAAACTGATTGACGCCAAAGCGGAGCGCGTGGTGCTGATGCTTGGCTATCCCGATATCTATGAAGCAGCCGACCACGTAATGGAGATCGATCCTTATCAGCCGACGGCGCTGGAAGGAATTGACGACACGCTGTATCGCAACATCAAGAAGAAAGGCGGCCCCGACAAACAGTATCTGGGCATGCTGCCTGAAGGCAAAGGCTGGCTAATGGCGGAATTTGGAGCCGCGAAGAAAGAGGATGCGCTGCAAATCGCGCACGAGGTGATCAACAAATTGAAGTCAAAGGCGAACGCGCCATCCATGAAGCTCTTCACTGACAAAGACGACATGGAGCACATTTGGAAGGTGCGTGAGTCCGGGCTGGGAGTGACGGCGTTTATTCCCGGCGAACCTGATACCTGGGAAGGCTGGGAAGATTCGGCTGTGCCTCCGGAAAAGCTCGGCGGATACCTTCGCGAACTGCGCGCGCTCTACAACAAATACGAGTACAACTCCGCGCTTTACGGCCACTTTGGCCAGGGTTGCGTGCACTGCCGCGTGAGCTTTGATCTGACAAGTGCTCCAGGAATCAAGAAATGGCGCGCTTTCATGGAAGAAGCGACGGACCTCTGCGTGAAATACGGTGGTAGCTTCAGCGGCGAGCATGGAGACGGCCAATCAAAAGCCGAATTCCTCTACAAAATGTTCGGGCAGGAACTCATTGAGGCTTTTCGCGAATTCAAGTCCATCTGGGACCCGGAATGGAAGATGAACCCGGGGAAGATCGTCGATCCCTACCGCATTGACCAGAATTTGCGTCTTGGCGCCGATTATCATCCCTGGGAACCGACGACTCATTTCAAATATCCACAGGACTACCGCAGCTTTGCTCATGCGGCGCTGCGCTGCGTAGGGATTGGCAAATGCCGGAGGAAAGACCCTGAATCCGCAGAGGGTGACACCATGTGCCCCAGCTTCATGGTGACTCATGAAGAGCGACACACCACGCGCGGACGCGCCCACCATCTGTGGGAGATGCTGCACGGCGACGTGATCACGGAAGGCTGGCGCGACGAGAACGTAAAAGAGGCGCTCGATCTCTGCCTGGCCTGCAAAGGCTGCAAGGGTGATTGCCCGGTGAACGTCGACATGGCCACCTATAAAGCAGAGTTCCTCTCACATTATTGGGAGGGCCGCCTTCGCCCTCGGCAGGCCTATGCCTTTGGCTTGATTGACCAATGGTCGCGTCTGGCTTCACTCTGGCCGGGGATGGTGAATCTGGTGACACAAACACCGGGGCTCAGCCATCTGGCGAAATTAGCTGCAGGCATGCCGCTGCAGCGACGCATCCCAGAGTTCGCTCCGCAGACATTCCGGAGCTGGTTCAAGAAGAGATTGCAGACCGAAGACCATCCACGCTTCAGCGGCGCGCACGACAAAGTCATTCTCTGGCCGGACACCTTCAACAATTATTTCTTTCCTGAGACTGCTCAGGCCGCAACCGCGGTGATTGAACAAGCCGGCTACGCCGTTGAAGTTCCGCAACAGCATCTCTGCTGCGGACGCCCTCTTTACGATTATGGCATGCTGGATCTGGCCAAGGTTTGTCTCCAGCGGGTAATGCAGGCGCTCAAACCGCAAATCACGGCGGGAGTGCCGCTGGTGGTGCTGGAGCCCAGCTGCGCCTCGGTGTTCCGCGACGAATTGCCGAACTTGTTCCCCGACGATCCGCTCGCGCAAAAGCTCAAAGATCAAACCTTATTGCTGAGCGAATTTCTGGAACAGAAAGCCGGCAATCATCATCTTCCGCAACTCAGTCGCAAAGCGCTGGTGCAGGGACATTGTCATCACAAGTCGGTACTCAGATTTGATGCCGAACATTCCGTTTTGAATAAGCTTGGCCTTAATGCGACGGTGCTGAATTCGGGCTGCTGCGGAATGGCAGGCTCATTCGGATTCGAGAACGATAAGTATGATGTCTCCGTTCAGATCGGCGAGCGCCGTTTGCTTCCTGCTGTGCGGGAAGCAGAGGATTCCACCATCATCGTGGCGGATGGATTTAGCTGTCGCGAGCAGATCAGCCAGCAGACGGACCGTGAAGCGTTGCACCTGGCTGAGGTCATTCAACTCGCCCATCAATCAAGCACAAGCAACGGACATCATCCAGAAGCCAGGCTTGTTGCCCGCCGGAAAGCTTCTCGACGCCGCGCGCGCTTACGGGCCGCAGCCGTGCTGGCCTTGGTCGCCGGGGGCACGGCGCTTTTGGCCCGCCGCTTCCGTCAGCGATAACACATATTTAAGGAGTGATCACATGCCAAACGCAATCGGAGTCAAAGAGTGGGTCATCGCGGAAGGGTATATCCCGAAAGAGAGTCACGGGCCATCCCCGCAGATGCTCAGCCATGAAACCGTCTGCATCCTCAACACCAATGAACGGGATGCGCACATTGAGATCACTATCTATTACAAAGACCGCGAGCCGGTGGGCCCATATCGCGTGACCGTGCCCGCGCGCCGCACGCGGCATGTGCGCTTCAACGATCTCAAGGATCCTGAGCCCATTCCGCGCGACACCGATTATTCCAGCGTGATTCGCTCTGACGTTCCGATTGTGGCGCAGCACACGCGGCTCGATTCCCGCCAGGCCGAGAATGCCCTGTTGAGCACCATTGCGTATCCCAGCGCAGCCTGACGTTTTGCAATTCGGTTGAGATTATGCCAAACGATAAAATGCGCCGAGGATTGCACCAAAGGCCGCATGCGAAAGAAGGATAGAGAGTGGTGTTTGAATACCATAGTGCAACGCCATAAATCCGGGCGGCTCCAGCATGTTCTGCGCTTCCGGCCCATGCTGCTCGCTTGCCATACGGGGGTGCAATCCAGGCAGCAGCGCCATAACCACTACCAGAACAAAGATCGCATGGCAGAGCCCAATGAGCAGGCCTCGCCACCAACCGGCAGCGCCGAGTGACTGAAAAATCCAAACGTAAATCAGCGAGAACACCAGACCCGCGGCCACATGCATCCAGAAACCGTAAAATTTGGCTCGGTCGCGGTCCGGCGTGAAGAATGTCCCGAGGATGTAAGGAAAGTTCATCCGCGTTAATCCAAGCCCCTCAGTACCAGCGCTCAGGGTAGTCAGCACAATGGTCGCCAGAAAACCCCAAAGCAACCAGCCAGACCAATTCATACGTGCGCCTCCGGGCCCACAGTTTTGACGTCAGAACCTGTCTCTTCCGCCGGATGCCGTTCACCACTCTCTTTCTCCTCCAGCGTAAGTGCGGCGCTCACTAGCCCCACGTGAGTAAAAGCCTGCGGGAAGTTGCCCAGCGCGTCACCACTCTCAGGATCGATTTCCTCCGAGAACAAGCCAAGACCGTTGCCGTACGAGAGAAGCCGGGCAAACACATCATGCGCTTCACTCAACGTGCCTCCGCCAAGCGCCAGATATTCAACCGCCCAGAATCCGCAGATGCCGAATGCACCTTCCGGCGGCTGCCGCTTGTAGCGATGTAGAAGACCATTCGGCCCGCCAAGCTGCTGACGCACGCGGTTATATGTCAGCTTCATCCGTGCAGAATCGGCCCTTTCAAAGCCATACCATGGGATGCGCAGCAGGGTGGAATCGACCCGCTCTCCATCAAGCGTGCTCACATAAGTCTCAAGCTCAGGATTCCAGGCGCGTGCTTGAATCTGCTGCCGTATGCGTTCACGTTCGCGCAGAAATTGTTCACGCGGAACGCCGCTCAGCATCCCCTTGTCGCAAAGCGCCAGCAGACGATCCAGCGCCGTCCAGCACATGAGCCGAGAATGAGTGTGGTTCTCTCTTCCTCCACGTGGCTCCCAAATGCCTTCATCCGGCACGTCCCAATGCTTTGCAACGTACTTCCCCAGCTTGATCAATACATTCTGCGTAGTGCGGTCAAATCCAGCCTTGATCTGAGCAAACTGCGCCGTCGCTTCGATGACCTCGCCATAAATATCGAGCTGAAGCTGATGGCGCGCGCCATTGCCGACCCGCACCGGGCGGGACCCGAAAAAGCCGCTCAAACAATCAAGCTCGCGCTCGCGCGCGGCGATTCGGCCAAAGACGTCATACATTACGCGCAACTCCGGCTGCGTTAGCCGGGTGGCATGCAGCAGCCAGGTCAAAAAAGCTTCCGCTTCCTCCATGTACCCTAACCCTAGCAGAGTACGCACAGTCAATGAAGCGTCGCGCAGCCAGCAATAGCGATAATCCCAATTGAGCGAATCCCCGATTCGTTCCGGCAGTGAGGTGGTGACGGCAGCAGCAACCGCTCCTGAAGGAGCATAGGTGAGCAGTTTGAGCGCGAGCGCGCTCCGTGTGACCATTTCCTTATAAGGCCCCTTATAATTCGACCGCGCTGCCCATTGCTGCCACCATTCTACCGAGCGCTCAATTGCCGTCGATAACCTTTGGCCCAGTGCTGGCAGCACCGTCGGCGATTCTTCCGAATAGCTGAAAGAAAATTCGAGCGTGTCACCATGCCTAAGAACCATCGAGGCCCGCGCACAACCGTCCTGGAGTTGCAGGGGCCTGTTGCAGCGCAGCCAGTAAACACCTCGGCCGGAGTCAAAGCGCAGTCCCAGGTTCTTATGATCGTGCAGGCGTACGGCATCTCGGCCATAATCGGCACGGGGCTGAAATTCCACAGCAATTTCAATTTCGCCTTTGGTGCAGAGCAAATGCCGTGCCAGCTCATGATCGGGAATCATTTCCGTACGCTTGAATTTTTCTGAAGCTACCGGCATGAGATCGATAAGCGTTGCCTCGCCGGAAGCGCAAAGAAAACGCGTTTCCAAAACGTTGGAGTCCGGCAGGTAACGCCTTTCCGTGCGGAAAGGAGATGCAGGCGAGATCGACCAATGGCCGCCTTTCTCTGGATCGAGAATACCGGCGAAGATCGCGGGGCTATCAAAACGCGGCCAGCACAGCCAATCAACAGATCCGTAACGCGAGACAAGAGCAGCTGTGCGGCAATCACCGATTACTGCGTAATCATGAATTTTTGCTGCCACCGGTTTATTAGGAAGCACAATGTAATAGATGAAAGTTCTTCTTCTATATGATGCTTCACAGCCTAGGAACGTAAGCTGCGAAATGGAATTACCGGATAGGCTTCTGGGATCAGCTCAAAGATCGGCCAAAACAAATTAAGGTGGCGGCCTACGAAGGTAGGGGTTTCCCGGCAAGGAAGTTTTTCACTACAAGGGCCGCATCTTTTTTCTCTCCATCCACGGCATAATTCATGCGGCGCATGTCTTCAGCGGTGATGCGGCCGCTCAGCTTTTGTAAAGCTGCTCGCACTTCAGGATGGCGGTAGAGCGTCTCACGACGCACGATTGGCACCGCGTCATACGGCGGAAAATAGTGGCGGTCATCTTCGAGCACGACCAGATCGAGCGCGGCGATCAGGCCGTCAGTGTTGGAGCCTGCAACCATATCAACTTGATTATTCTGCAAAGCGCGATAGAGCAAGCCTAAATCCATGACGCGCGGGGCTTCAGCGAACTTGAAGCCATACTTCGCGGAAAGCCCTTTGTAGCCGTCGGGACGCTCAAGAAATTCATAGCCCACGCCCAGACGCAGATGCCGAGAGACGGCAGCAGCATCGGAAAGCGTTTTCAGGCGTAGACGACGAGCGTCAGCGCCGCGCATGACCATGGCAAAAGTGTTGTCGAAACCGAGCGAAGGAAATACTTCTAATCCAAATCTGCGTGAGTAGAGATCTTTCACAGTATTGAAGACCGCAGCATGGTCGGAAACTGGTTTTTCTTTCAGAATAGCAACCAGCGCCGTCCCCGTATATTCCACGTACATGTCGATGCGGCCGGAAAGCAAGGCTTGATGGCAGATGTAGCTTCCGGCGAGATAAAAGCGCCGATTAATAGGCATAGACGTGAACCCGCCAAGATACTGAGCAAGCAGTTCACCCAAAACAAGCTGTTCGGTGAAATTCTTGGAGCCTACGGTAAGTCCTGAGCTTTTTGGCATGCAGCCAGAAAGCAGCAGAGCAAGCGCGGCGAGAAAGTTGCGGCGATCCATTAGTGGCGTGTCCGGACCGGTCTCCGCACTAACGACCGCTGTATCAGGCCGAGCAAGAGGTCGGCGCAAAGCGCTATCAGCGCGGCAGGAATTGCGCCGGCAAGAATGACATTGTTATCCACCATGGCGAGACCGCGAAAGATAAATTCTCCCAGACCCCCTGCACCGATGGCGGCGGCGATCGTTGCTACGCCTACAGTGATGACCGTCGCCGTGCGAATGCCGGCCACAATTACGTCGGAAGCCAGCGGCAACTCCACCTTCCAGAGCAATTGCCGCGGCGTGAGCCCCATACCTATTGCGGCCTCCCGTACTGGCGGGTCCACTCCCGCTATCCCCGTATAAGTGTTGCGCACCACGGGAAGAAGCGCGTAGAGCGTGAGCGCCAGAATTGCGAGGCGATCAGCGCGTGCGCCGATCCACGGCACAGGCAGCAGCAGTCCAAAGAGCGCCAGGCTCGGAATGGTCTGCATGATGTTGTTCGTGCCAAGAATTAAAGACTTCAATGCTGGACGCCTGCTCAACAAAACCCCCAGCGGCATGCCAATGCCGACGGCCAGCAGCATTGAAATCCCAACCAGCCACAAATGCTCGCCCGTAAGCTGGAGCACTTCACGTTTGTGGGCGACAAAAAAATCGGGCAGCGACATGCGCTAGGCTCCGGAGTTCAAGATTTGTTGCGTGGCCCGGAATGCTGTTACGTAAGGTTGAACAGAATCGTCGCTGGAGCGCAGAAATTCAGCCGGCGCAAAAATCCCTTTGAGCTTGCCTGTGTCCATAAGGGCGATACGGTCACCCAGCAGCAAAGCTTCCGCGACATCATGCGTGACGAAGACGATGGTTTTGCTCAGTGTTTTCTTTAATTGGAGAAATTCATGCTGCAACTCGGCGCGGGTGATGGGATCGAGTGCACCAAAGGGCTCGTCCATCAGCAAAATTTCGGGATCGGCGGCGAGCGCTCGCGCCAGGCCAACGCGCTGGCGCTGTCCGCCGGAAAGCTGGTCAGGATAGCGGCGAGCATATTCATCAAAAGGAAGGCCGACGAGTTGCAGTACTTCACGCACACGCGCGGCGATGCGCGCAGCATCCCAGCGCTCCAGCCGGGGAACCAGCGCAACATTATCTTCCACGGTGTAATGCGGAAAAAGCCCTGCTTCCTGGATGGCATAACCAATGTGCCGGCGAAGCTGAATCACGTCCCACTCAGTGGTGGAACGGCCATCGACAAGAACTTTGCCTTCACTTTGCGTCAGCAAGCGATTGATGAGTTTGAGCGTAGTGGTCTTGCCGGAACCACTGCGGCCCAGCAGCATGAGCGTTTCACCGGGGCGGATGGAGAACTTGAGGTCAGAGATGAGCGTGCGGTTACCATTGATGCGGTACGTAACGCCAACGAATTCGATTGCCGCTGCTGGAGAGTCGTTCATTGCCAGCGGAAAGCGTAACAGATTACGGCGGACTTACGCAGGTGAGCGGCGGCTGGCAGTGCAAAAAGCGCCGGCCTGGAACAGCCATTGCCCCTCCGCGAAGGCCTGGATATACAATCCTTTTCCAAAGGGATCTCTCACCATGACACAGGTCCAGACGGTCCGTGGACCCGTTGATTCGTCGCAGCTCGGAACCACCTTGATGCACGAGCATGTCTTCGTCCTGGATACCGAGATACTGCAGAACTATCCCGAGGAATGGGGAAGCGAAAATCAGCGAATCGCTGACGCCGTGAAGCGGCTGAACGAATTGAAGGCCAGAGGCGTGGACACGATTGTCGACCTCACTGTAATTGGCTTGGGGCGCTATTTGCCCAGAATCAAGCAGATCGCGCAGCAGACAGAAATTAACATCATCGTGGCCACGGGAATTTACACATATCACGATGCGCCGCTTTACTTTCACTTTCGAGGGCCGGGCACGGTGCTAGGCGGTCCGGAACTGATTGTGGATATGTTTGTGCGCGATATCAATGAAGGAATCGCCGATACGGGGGTGAAAGCCGGCATCTTGAAATGCGCTACCGATGAGCCTGGCCTGACCAAAGATGTTGAGCGGATTCTGCGTGCCACGGCTCAGGCGCATCGCACGACCGGCGTACCAATCTCCACCCACACGCATGCCGGGCGGCGTGTGGGGCTGGACCAACAGAGAATTTTTCGCGAGGAAGGCGTTGACTTGTCGCGCGTGGTGATCGGGCACTGCGGCGATACCACTGACTTAGCCTATCTGGAAGAACTTGTCGGCAACGGCTCATACATTGGCATGGACCGCTTTGGGATTGATACGATTCTTTCTTTTGAAGACCGCGTCAATACTGTGGCGGCTATGTGCCGGCGCGGCCATGCGGGAAAGATGGTCCTCTCGCACGATGCGGCATGTTACAACCACTGGTTGCCGGAGCGTCCGCTGCCCATGATGCTTCCTCGATGGAACTATCTACACATCCATAATGATGTAATTCCCGCGCTCAAGCAGAAAGGCGTGACGGACGAGCAGTTGCAGACTATGCTGGTCACGAATCCGGGAAAGATCTTTGAACGGCAGGGCGGCTATTGAGCGGAGATGTAGCGCAATTACTCTCTGTGCAATTCGACGAAGCCGCAACCTCAGGCTGCCAGCGGGTCGTCCTTTTTCTGGTTCTGATTTTCCTTTTGCCGCTCCCCCGGATCCTGGTCAACTTCCATCTCGGGCTCTTTCGATTCCGGATCGATGCCGTGTGAAGGGTTTTCCTTCTCCGGCTTCTTCTTGTCTTCGTGGCGTTCTTGCTGGTCGGTTGGTTGTTTCATGGTGATTGGATGGCGGATCTTTTTGTTGTGTCGCCCCTTATGAAGTACGCTGCGGAACTAAGGTGGTGTCCATCCGCCGCAACTTTCCCCGGCATTAGTGTTTACTTATATATAACGCTCTGATCTTTATCTGAGCTGTGTGGGAAGGGTTCCTGAGGGGATACGGAATCTTTCACTGCGGAAAGCGCGATGCGAGAAGCGGCTGCCGGCCCATTCACGCCAACTTCAGGCGTGAACGGGACCGGTGGCCGCTCTTTTCCTTTAAAATCGAAATTATGTCCAACGCAGGGCCACTGTTTCGTCCGTATGACAAGCTGGTAAATATCACACTGGGAGAAAAGCAGTTTGAAGTCCCTGACGGCAACATGCTCTTGCGCGCGCTGCAGTTTCTCTCTCCTGAGGACATTTCTTACGGAAAGTTTTGCTGGAATGAGGAGTGCCAGTATTGCCGGGTGAATTATGATTTGGGGCCGGACACGCCAAACCGTACGGCAATCTCATGCAAGCTGATGGTGCAGGATGGAATGCGTGTGACGGAAGTGGCGCAGGAGATTAAGTATTGCCTGCGGAAGCTGGGGCTGGATCTGAAGGTGAAAGCCGCAGTGAAGTGATCAGGGCTGAAACCCAGAAATCCCCAAACAAAATCACTATAGCAAATCTCACACGGAAAACTTTGGATCACCTTCGACGACTTTGGTGTCCAGCTTCGGTGTCTCGCCCTTACGCCACATGGGTGCTCGGAACCTGACCCGATAATTTAGAGGACCGCCGTCCGGCTGGTCATGGCGATTGACGGGGCGTTCGATGCAGACAAATTCAGTCTCCATGTCACTGTTGCTGACGCGCACCACTGCATACCCGTGCCCGCCCGTATCGACAAAAGAAAGATGGGGAGACATTTGGGGATTGGATTGTTCTCTGGCCTTGTTAATGTCGCCGGACTTGACGTATTCGAGACAGGACCGCACGCCATGCCGCAAAAGCATGTTGATCATCGGTTGGGGGGCCTGGTCCTGCGGCCCCTGTCCAACGAAAAGGGCGCGAAGCGGCTCGTCCTTGGGGAAGTGATATTGAAAGGATTCCCATGCTCCCGGGGCTGAAATGGAGCCGGTGACAAAAGCCAGGCCTGCGGGTTGAAACTTCTGAGGTGGCAGGGACTTGGCAGAAAGGCCGGCCCAAAAGGCATGAAGGTCACCTGCCACGGTGGCGAAGCCAGTAATGCCGTGCTCCCGGACGAAATCATAAATCTCGCCTTTTTCCAGGAGGGCAGTCGAAACATCGCCGGCCAACGTGAGTGCGTAGCTCTCTCCCGGCCACTTTTTGGCCAGTCCCTCGGGCAGATTCTGAGGATCAACCCGCTCCTCCAAGGTTGCGGTAGTGCTTCCCCATATCTTCCACGTTGCCTTTGAGTTCCTGAGCTGTTCCAGGAACCAGGCTTTTTGCTCGGCGCCCAAGATGCTTTGAGGAGGCTCGTCTTTGCGGAAGTTGGGGATCTCCTTTTCTCCCACGCGGATGGTTTGGGGAGGTT
>JBAVLE010000038.1:0-25345 GCA_049688735.1 Candidatus Angelobacter sp.
TGTTGCGCTCAGTAATCAGCGCCCGCGCCTCCACAATCCCGCGCATTGTTGTGATCACCATATAGTCGCCATTTTCCACGCCGATCTCTGCCGCTAGCTGCGGTGATATCTCGGCAAACAGCTCCGGCTGCAGTTCCGCCAGGTGCGGCAGATAGCGGCTCATGGCGCCGCTTGTGTGATGCTCTGTAAGCCGATACGTACTTAGTATGTAAGGGAAGCGTTTATCCTGCTCGTGGCCGTAGGGATTATCCGGACGCTCTTTTTTGTCTGCCGCAGGGTTCGTGCCATGCTCCGGATAAAGCGGGTTCGTCACAAGGCTTTCCAGCGGCTCATAATGCGTAGGCAGCGGACCATCCTTCAATCCGCTGGAAACCCAGATCCAGCCCACGCCGTCAGGATGCATGATAAAAGGCTTGTCGCCGGCGATGGCGTCGTCGCCTTTAGCGTCTTTTGCCGGTTGATAATCCGGCGCTTTGTCCTGTGTGAAGTCAGGATTGTCGTGGCCAGTCCATTTTTTCTGCTCGGCATCCCACCAGACCAGGGCCTTGCGCTCGCTCCACGGCCTGCCGTCAGGTCGCGCCGACGCGCGGTTATACAGAATCCGGCGATCGCTTGGCCAGGCATAGCCCCATCCATGTCCGTAACGCCCCTTTGGCTGGCGGTTGCGAGCTTTATTTTCATTTGGCGCGGGCATTACGCCGGAGTAGATCCAGCACCCACAGGCGGTTGAGCCATCGTTCTTGAGGTCGCGATATCCGGAAACCAGCGTGCGGTCGGCGGTGCGATAGCCATTGATCTCGCCAATAATCTCCTCAACCACCGGCTCCGCATGGACGCCATGCGTGTTATAGTCCCAGGTGAGTGCATTGAGCGCGGCGTTGCGCGAATTGCGCTGCTCTGCCGCTTTTGCCTTCAATCTAAGCCCCAGGTGATACATGAACCAGGTCTCGCTTCGGCAATCCTCTGGCGGATCAACAGCCAGTTCCCGGAATTGCAGCAGACGCTGCGTGTTAGTAAATGTGCCGGCTTTTTCCGTATGGCCCGCAGCGGGAAGAAAGAAGATTTCTGTAGGAATTTTTGCCGGATCAAGCTCGCCGCGCTCTACCTCGGGTGAGTCTTTCCAAAACGACGCCGTCTCTGTCTCTACAAAGTCCCGAATCACTAACCACTTCAACTTTGCCAGCGCCTTGCGTTCCAGCCTTCCATTCGCTGAGCCCACGGCAGGGTTTTGTCCCATTACAAACAGCCCTTCCATTTTGCCATCTGCCATATCCAACCAGTAACCATATTCAGAGTGGTCGCCAGTAACGCGCGGTACAAAGTGGAAGCCAAACTCATTCTCAGCGGTTGCGGCATCTCCATACCAGGCTTTGAGCAGGCTCACGGCATACTTATCAAAATTGTTCCACCAGCCGGTTTCGGATTTGTGTTTTTTAAGATATGCCTCAAGGGTCTTCGAATCTTCATCCAAGAACGGCATCGGCAGATAACCCGGCAAAATGTCATAAAGAGTGGGAACGTCGGTGGATCCCTGAATGGTTGCGTGGCCGCGCAGTGCCATCACTCCGCCCCCGGGACGCCCGATGTTCCCGAGCAGGAGCTGCAAAATCGCGGCTGCGCGGATGATTTGTACGCCTTTGGAATGCTGAGTCCAACCCACGGCATAGCAAATTGCGCCGGTCTTCTCCGGTCCCGACGCCGATGTGTATACCTCCGCAATTTCCAGAAATTTTTCTTTTGGGATGCCGCAGGAACGCTCCACCATCTCCGGCGTGTAGCGGGCAAAGTGTCTTTTCAGCGCCTGGAATATGCAGCGCGGATGCTCCAGCCCCATGTCTTCCTTGTGCTCGCCCAGGTCGCCGGCCTCGCCGCCGCGGTCTTTGCCGTGGCCGCCGCCATGCTTGGCGTGTCCCGGCGGCTTGCTTTTATTCTTATAAGGCGAGCCTTCATACAACCAGGTTTTCGGATCGTACTCCTTCTCTTGTTCATTCCAGCCGGAGAACAGCCCGCCCAGCTCTTCCGTGTCTTGGAAATCTTCACGCAGGATAGTAGGCGCATTGGTGTAATGGCACACATATTCCTTGAAGTACTTCTTATTCGCGATGGTGTAATTAATCAGCGCGCCAAGGAAAATAATGTCAGAGCCTGGCCGCAGCGGCAGCCAGTAATCCGCCATTGCCGACGTGCGGCTGAAACGTGGATCGACGTGAATTACCTTTCCACCCTTCTCGCGCGCTTCCATCACCCACTGGAAGCCCACAGGATGGTTTTCCGCCATGGACGAGCCCATAATCAGAATCGCATCAGAGTATTGCAAGTCCTGCTGCGCTGTAGTGGCTCCGCCTCGACCGTAGGATGTGCCCAGACCGGGCACCGTAGAGCTGTGTCATATTCGGGCCTGATTGCTAATGCATACCATCCCCAGGCCGCCGGTAAACATTTTTTTGATGAGATAATTTTCTTCGTTATCCAGCGTCGCGCCGCCCAAGTGGGCAACTGCTTTGGTCTGCATCAACGTCTGGCCGTCTTCCTTTTCAACAAACGTGTGCTCGCGCGAAGTCCAGAGCCGCTCCGCGATCATATCCATCGCGGTCTCCAGGTCAAGGCTCTCCCATTTTGTGCTGAATGGAGGCCGATATTTAACTTTCAACTCGCGATTTGAATGAGTGAGCAGCTCATAACTGTCTGCTCCTTTGGGGCAGAGCCGGCCCCGTGAGATGGGCGATTCAGGATCCCCTTCAATCGAAATCAGCTTATTGTCCTTGTGGAAAACGAGTTGACCGCAGCCAACGCCGCAATACGGGCAGACAGAACGCGCCACTTCAGCGCCTGCCGTTCGCGGAGCCAAGTTGCGTGTCCGCTCAGACATGGCTTCCGCGCCCGTCCCGTCTCCGCCTGTCTTAAATTGTTTTACAACCGGCCAGCGCTCGAGCAGCTCTCGAAATGACACGTTTTATCCTCTACAAAGGTCTGAGTGATTGTCTTGAGTGCGGGTTGCCCCTATGATTCAGCTGCGTTGATTGGGCAAAGGTGGGAAGCGCCGCAGATGGAAAAATTAGCCGCTAATTAACGCGAAAGACGCGAATCGCCTTTGCGCAAAATGCCAAACCTTACCACTGATAATACTGATGACACTGATTCACACGGATCAAATAAGTTCAATTAGAACCATTTTTAAGTCTGGAAATCCGTGCCATCCGTGTTCACCCGTGGTGAGATTTGCTTTTGAGCAAAGCTTGGCGAGGGGTGGAACAGGAATTTGTTCAAGGCATCAGGATGCCGTGGGTCCACAAGGCAATGACTCACGCCGTCACTTGCCCCGTCATGTTGGGCAATGAGCCATCCAACGTAAGAGGGCAGGGAATCAGGCAGGGGAGTACGATTCCCACTTTTTGTAAAATACAGAGTTTCGCCTGAAGCAAGCTGCACCAGAGCAATCCCATGTTGGATCGCATACTCTACCGCGCCTTCCTGAAATTCAGATGTGGAAAACAGCATGGCTTTTTGCGCGCCCAGCGACATTTGTTTGGCGTGCAGCACCTGCACGTAGTGACGGCTAATACGAGTTTGGTGGTGTTTGCATTCCACTAGAACGAGAAACTTCGCTCCCAAAACTCTAAATCTTGCCGTTATATCGATTTCGTAGGTGCCATCGTGCCCGTGGATAACCTCCCGGTGTTCCGTTTGAAATTCCTCAAGCTTACCTGAGGTTGACTCCAAGTACTTTTTAACCTCCAACTCAAATTGGACAGAGGTGATTTCCGCGTTTTTCTTGACTTTAAACATTCGGTTTGTTCCGGGTTCACTCTTACAGAAGTGTTATGAATCAGGTGCGAGCTTGCTGTGGAACGGGAACAGCCGGAAGCTTTCAGGCTGTGCAGCGAATGGACATCCCTGCATTTCAACGCAATGCGGATAGTCAACTTTCATCCTGTCATAAATCCGCTCGGCCAGGCTGATAGCATCTGAAATCCTGCTGACCACGCGTGGTGAATTGTTCCAGTTCTCTTCACGAGCCAGCCGGACAGCGGCGATCAAGCAAGCGCCTAAATAGATGATCTTGCCCGGTGCCCCATTGGTCTCAGCCACCGAAGCATGTTAGGCGATAGTATGGCGAAAGTCAAATTGGGCGCGAAGGTTGAGCCAAATTAAGAGGTTAGAACGACTCAATGATCGCCGCATGGCTGGGAGCAGCGGCGGGCCGCCCGTCACGCGTAATCAATCCAGAACGATCATGGAACGTCACGCTCTTCTCTCACCAGGCGATTAAGCTGCGCCGCAACCGGCTTGCGTTGATGCAAACGCTCCCGCAACTCCGCCAGGGTTGGCCGCTCCGCGATTTCTCTGATCTCAGCCAGCAAACAACTGAAAGCGACATGCCCGCCAAGGCCGCACGCGCCTTCAGGGTGCGATGCAAAGCATCAGGCACGTTACGAAGTTGAATCATCTTTGACATGTGCTGAGAGCATACTTCATGTTTAGAACATGTCAACCAAACCAGAACCGGCACTTCTCTGATCGTGTATTCAATATTTCCTCAGAGCTTGATTGCACCCTTTATTGTGGCAAGAGCAGTCGGGTACTCTGCCGCGAAAAGCTCGCCCTGAGTGCCGAAGAATTCGAAGAAATAATGGAGAAAGGCGCTTTGCCAATGTTCTGGTGGCAATATCTTGCGAACAATTGACAACATCCTGCTTTACATCTGACTGCTTTTCGGGTGATTATTCAGGAAAGGAAAGCCAACAGCATGAAAACTGCTTTCGTCGAGAAATGACAGCGCCGGTTAAGCACTATACGAAGCTCTCAGAGAATTCGAAGCAGACCTTCACCAGCATGTACATCTCGAGAAATAACGTCTTTTTTTCTGGTGCGTGGAATTGGAAGCCTCTGCCACATGAAGGGGGCTGACTGACGGATTCGACGCAACGACAGTTCGGGGGAGGTACGGATGGTTCGGTTTGATGCCGTGCATAGAGCTGTTCATTACCCGCCTGACCGCCGTTTTCGCATTTGGATTCGACCGTCCATCCTGATCGGAATCGGAATCGCGATCCTCTCCGTAATCGTGGCTGCATGGATCGAGGTCGCCGTTGCCGGAATGCCCCGCGTTACGGCTGTTCCGCAGATATACCCGAACAACTTCGCGGGGCCACACGGCTTTCCCGTATGGGTGCGCTACTGCCACTTCTTCAATTTTCTCTGTGTGATGATGCTGATTCGTAGCGGGCTTTCGATCCTGATGGATCACCCTCGTCTGTATTTTAATGACGGCTGCACGCCGGGGAGCGAATGGATTCGGTTTACGCCATTGAAGGTTCCACGCGACCGCATCTGGACGGCAAAGGATGATGCGCGGTACATCTCGCCGTTGGTTGGCACGCCGGGCTATCGGCACACCATCGGCATTGCGCGAGTTTGGCACTTCATTGATGTGCACGGCTTCATCATTACAGGCATCGTCTTCATCACCATCCTATTCGATAGCGAACAGTGGCGGCGTATTGTGCCAACGTCGCCGCTCGTACTTTTGCAAGCGTGGAACACGTGGGTTCACTACGCGACCTTCCATTTGCCGCCGGAGCCAAACGGGTTTTATGGCTATAACGCATTGCAACAGATCGCCTATTTCACGGTGGTGTTTGTATTCGGCCCGCTTGCGATTGCTACCGGCATAGCGATGTCTCCGGCGGTGGTCAACCGGTTTCCGTGGTACGCGCGAATATTCGGCGGTCGCCAATCAGCCCGTTCTATCCATTTCCTTACAATGTTCAGCTTCCTGGCATTCTTGGTCGTACATGTGACGCTAATCGTGATGACCGGATTCGTGCGCAATATGAACCACATTGTGATGGGTACTGACGATCTGAAGCCCATCGGAATGTATCTCGGGTTCGTAGGGATCAGCGTGGTTGTGCTTTCATGGATCGTGGCGCACTACATTTCTTGGCGCCATCCGCGCGGAGTACAACATGCCCTTAAGTCGGTGACGTATCCGATGCAGCTTCTTACGCTGAATCGGCTACTGCCAGAGCAGAAGTACACAGAGGAACAAATTTCTCCGTATTTCTGGCCCAACGGCAAAATGCCGATCCGCGATGACTGGAAGCGGTTTGCACAAGCCGGATTTGATGGCTTCCGGCTGAAAGTGGGAGGGCTGGTCGAAAACCCGGTAGAACTTTCTCTCGCCGATGTGGAGCGACTGGGTGAGGTCGAACACATCACCATGCATCATTGCATCCAGGGATGGAGCGGCATCGCGAAGTGGGGCGGGATTCCTATGCAGAAGCTAATCGAGCTCGTCAGGCCAAAACCGGAAGCGAAGGTCGTGGCCTTCTTCTCCTTTGGTGAAGCTCTCTATGGCGGAGCCTATTACGACACACAAAGTCTGGAGAATGTTCGAAAGCCGCAATGTCTGCTTGCTTCGCGAATGAACGGGGAACGACTTCCGCAGGTGTACGGAGCACCCCTGCGGCTGCGAGTAGAAAACCAGCTTGGCTACAAGATGGTCAAATGGATCGAACGAATCGAATTTGTCGAATCGGAAAAGATGCTAGGCAAAGGAGAAGGCGGCAAAAACGAGGACGATGAGTATTTCGACCTGCTGCCGAACATTTGATGCAGAACCCCAATTCTGATGCTCCGAGCATTCGGGCGCTGATCATGTCCTTTTCTAAGTCCGAAGCTTACGGCTTGACTGGCTACTGCTTCACTTCGCGCCGCGACTTGTGCGCGTGCGCTCTGTTCTATGTGTTTGTGAATCGCTTCATCAGGACCGGGGTGCTTGCGCTTTTAGCGCTGGTGAGCAGTAAACCATTTGTTTTTCCGTCGCTCGGACCTACAGCGTATCTTCTGTTCTTTTCCCCAGCAGTACACGAACTATATGGCTGGATGACAAATAAATCGATCATGGATCCCGCAATCGCGCGGAGCAATCACTTCCGCACCTGCTGATGACGTACAGCATTACGGTTTATTAAAAGCCGGATTTCAAAAATCCCATTGAACAAGTGATGCATACCGCCGAGCGGCTGAAGCTTGGTGTTGAAGAAGAGTTCAGATGGCACATGAGTGATTGGAAGAAGCGGTTGATTGCCTATGACAAAATCCGTTGGGAAGGTTGGGCAATTCAGGAAAACTTACGACGCGTCCTCAGAGGAGAATCGCCCAAGCAACTGATACAGCCGAAACAAAAGCTGCACTTCCGAACCTTCCTCCTTTTCAGTTGAAACCAGCCGCAGACTGGCTTTCGGAGGCTAAGGCTGGAGAATAAACCCAGCAAAGAAACGCTGTTGGAAGTGCTAGCTAGAGTGCATCGAAAGAAAATTCACATTGCAGCACGTCCGCAACCATTCGCGCGCAACAATCCTATCCTGCGAGCGACTTCGCAAGCTCATTATGCACCTTTTGTCCTACCGGAACGGCGAGCTCACGCGCTCGAAAAAGGCCTCCGTGATCCTCATCACAGTCTGTGCACCCCCTTCGGTTTAAAGTCGTACTTTTGTAAATATGCGCCTTCAGGAATAATGTTCTCCTGGATGCTTCGGGTGTTACCATACCCAGTTTTGCAGAGACCAGTTTTGCGGAGAGAGGAAACCCACATATGAGAATTGCGGTCCCAAGGGAGCAGCAGCAGGGGGAAGCCCGGGTGGCATTGACGCCGGAGTCAGTGAAAAAGCTGGTGGCTGCAGGAGCGGAAGTTGGGGTTGAAAACGGGGCGGGCGTTCATGCTGGATTTCCTGACGCAGACTATCAGACGGCCGGGGCAAGCCTGATGTCCCGCGCAGACCTGCTGCCGGAAGCCGACATACTGGCATGCGTGAATCGGCCTGAGCCCGGCGATTTTGGGAAGTTGAAGCAGGGCGCTGTTGTTATCGGATTTCTCAAACCGCTGGACGAGCCCGCCGCGCTGGAGCCGATCATCTCTCGCAAGCTCACGGCATTTGCCATGGAGTTGGTTCCGCGCTCAACGCGTGCTCAATCCATGGACGCGCTTTCTTCCATGGCCACAGTTGCAGGCTACAAAGCCGTATTGATCGCCGCTGCGCGCCTGCCGCGCATGTTTCCCATGCTCATGACAGCCGCCGGCACCGTTCCTCCGGCCAAGGTTCTTGTGCTGGGCGCGGGCGTTGCCGGATTGCAGGCTATTGCCACCGCGCGACGGCTGGGCGCTGTGGTGGAAGCTTATGACGTGCGCGCCGCCGCAGGGCAGGACGTGAAATCACTGGGCGCAAAATTTCTTGAAGTGGATCTGGGTGGCATTGAAACGCAAGATGCGGGCGGATACGCCAAGGAACTTTCTCCTGAAGCGCTGCAGCGAGGCCGCGACATGGTAGCCAAGCGTGCAGCCATTTCTGATGTGGTGATTACCACAGCTCAGGTGCCCGGACGCAAAGCTCCACTGATGCTGACAGAAGAAGCGGTCAACAATATGCGGCCTGGAGCGGTGATTGTTGATCTCGCGGCTTCTACAGGCGGCAACGTGGCTTACACGAAGCCCGGTGAAGACGTGGACCACAACGGTGTAACGATTCTTGGTCCGCTGAATCTGCCGGCCACGGTTCCGGGGCACGCGAGCCAGCTTTACTCGCGCAACGTGACCACATTCATCGCGCTCATCAATGACAAAGGCAATTTGAAGATCGATATGAATGACGACATCCTGAAAGCTGCCGTCGTCGCATACGAGGGCGGCAGCGTCCATCCCAAAGTGGCCGCAGCCCTGGGACATCCCGTAGCGTAGGGCAGAGTTAGTGGTGCGGCTCTAGTCGAGCAAGGCGTTAATAGTGCAAACAAGGAGACCTGAATGGAGCACTTATTCTTTCATCCTGTAGGCGTCATCGTGGCGCTGGCGATGCTGGAAGGCACAAAAGAACTGTCTTTTAACCCAGCGGTCCTCATCGCTTCTCTTTATGTTTTTGCTCTGGCTGCATTTCTCGGCTATCAGGTTATCTCCCGCGTGCCTCCGCTGTTGCACACGCCGCTGATGTCGGCCACTAACGCCATTTCCGGCATCTCGCTGATTGGTTCGCTGGTGATTGCCGGATCGCACTATGACCAGCACCAGAGACTGGCGGAAATCCTGGGCTGCGCCGCTGTGACTTCTGCCATGATCAACGTGACTGGCGGCTTTCTAATTACTGACCGCATGCTGAAGATGTTCCGCAAGAAGGAAACGCCCAAGACCGCCAAGTCGGAGGAGAAGAAGTGAGCCACGCTCAATATTTCCTCGAAGCCACATATCTCATTGCTTCCTGCCTCTTTGTTCTGGGCTTAAAGGGGCTAAGCCATCCTGACACGGCGCGCCGCGGCATGATTATGGCTGCCGCCGGAATGGCTGCCGCCGTCATTGGCACACTTTTTCATCCTGATATTCACAACTACATCTACATCGCCATTGGCATGATTGTGGGCTCCGCTATTGGTATTCCCATGGCCATGGTGCCGATGACCGCGATGCCGCAACGGACCGCGCTTTCACACGCCTTTGGCGCGTTGGCGGCTGCCATGGTCGGCATTGCCGAATACGTGATTCATGGCAGCAATCTGGGCCCGGTTAAAGTTGGTGCGCTGGGTTTGGAAGTGATGCTCGGTTCGCTTACCGTGACTGGTTCACTCATCGCGGCAGCCAAGCTTCAGGAAGTGATGCGCGGCTCTCCCATCATGTTTAAGGGGCAGAAAATTTTCAATCTTGCGCTATTTATCGTGATGGTCGGCTCGTTCATTATGTGGATCGTCAATCCTGCTAGCGCGACATTTTTTTACGTCATGGTCGGCTGCGCTTTTGTTTTTGGCATCATGCTGGTGATTCCCATTGGCGCTGCCGATATGCCCGTGGTGATGTCGCTGTTGAACTCTTACGCTGGACTTTCTTCAGCCGCAACCGGCTTCGTGTTGAGCAATAATGTGCTCATTATTGCCGGCACGCTCGATGGCTTCTCCGGATTTATCCTTTCTATCTTGATGTGCCGCGCCATGAATCGTTCGATTACCAATGTGCTGTTTGGGGGCTTTGGTTCCGCAGTGACGGAAGAAACCGCAGTCACTGGATCCATGCGCGAAGTCGGGCTTGATGACGTTGCGGTCCAGCTTGCTTACGCCAACCAGGTGGTCTTTGTCCCTGGATACGGCATGGCGACAGCACAGGCGCAACACGCCGTCCGTGAATTGGGCAATCTTCTGGAAGAGCGCGGCATCTCCGTGAAGTATGCTATTCACCCGGTAGCAGGCCGCATGCCGGGACACATGAACGTTCTTCTTGCCGAAGCTAATGTGCCGTACTCTTCGCTCTACGAAATGGAGCAGATCAATCCTGAAATGCAGTCCACGGACGTGGCAGTAGTGATCGGCGCAAATGACGTTGTGAACCCCGACGCGCGCGATAATCCAAAGAGCTTAATCGCTGGAATGCCAATCATTGAAGTCGACAAGGCAAAATCCGTGGTGGTGTTGAAACGCGGTAAAGGCAAAGGATTTTCCGGCTTGGAAAATCCATTGTTCTTCAAGCCCGTCACAGGAATGCTTTATGGCGACGCCAAAGCTTCTCTGACGAATCTTGTTCAGGCGGTGCAGAAAGTTTAACCACAGCAATCTAATGAAGAGTTTCGCAACGCAATGGAATCGCGCGTTGCGGATTATCAGCGCTGGTGCGCGTGAACTCGACGACCCATCAATAATTCAGGTTAAAGTTCAGCAGGTTCCAATGATAAGAGAACCACACAAAGCCAACGCACGCCAGCAGAAGCAAAAGATTCCAGGCTTTGCCCCAGAACCATGCATGCGGATCTCTCCAGGAGCGAAGTGCAGCCAGCAATACAAGAATGGTGCCAAGCGCACCTAGCACCCCTAAAGACTGAATGGCATGAAATTTGAAATCAGTTTTCGAACTTAGCGCGTTAATTCCTCCGCTTGTAAGCACCATCAGAAAAATCAACAGGAATGCTATATTTACGCCGCACACCACTCGCACCCACGGACGCAGGCGCAAGTAGCGGGGATCAAGATCAAGCTGCTGGTGGTAGTGCCCTCGAATGATGGCAGCAAGGGGCCAACAAACCAGCGTCAATCCCAGAACAACTAGAACTCCTAGGATCAATGACTGGTTGAAATCCGCGCTTTGTACTAGTGACACGCGTTGATCGGCGGCGGCAGGGAAGTTCGGCGCCAAAAGCATGTTTCCGTGATAGTCGCGCACGAAAGCAAGCAGGTCCTGCCCATTGACCGATCGGTAAGCCAGCGGCGCAATCTCCTGCCACTTCTTGGTCTGGCCGTTGAAGTCTTTGAACGGCTCAACTTTGATGGTCCCACTTTCATCCGGCGTGACGCGGACATCTTCTTCCACCGCCCCAACTTTTAAAAAATTGCTTTCAGAACGGCGCGTCGTGAGATATCGACCCGCAACGGTCTTCGCATCCGCATCCGCGCTGGCCAGCTTCTCAACTTTGGGCGGTGCGTAAGGGAAGTATCGATCGAGAAAGTGATACCACAAAGCGCTGCGTGGACTGATGTCGCCTTTGCACGCGCTATTATAAGAAACGAAAAAGCCGATGCCATTTTCCAGCATCAGGTGTAGATCACTGTGGAAGTAAACTGTGTCCCCGCCGTGGCCGATGATGCGTTTCCCGTTGCGCGACTCCTCATAGAAACCCAGGCACATGCCGTTCAGGGCCGGGCTAAGTGCGAACTGCCGGGAATGCATCTGGCTTGCTGTCTCCGAACGAAGAATCTGCGTATTTTCAAACTTGCCATTCTGAAGATGGGCGATCATAAACCGCGAAATATCGGCTGCTGTGGCCGCCAAAGCACCAGCCGGAGCTTCTTCAATAATTTCAAACGGCTTAGATTTGCCCGAACCCAGCCCGTAGCCATTGGACATCAGCGGCTTCAATTCGGCTGGCAGCGGTTGCGCGAATGTGGAATGCGACATGCCCAATGGCTTGAAAATATTTTCTGCAACATAGTCATTGAACGGACGGCCGGAAACGCGCTCCACAATGTATCCGGCCAGTGAAGCTCCGTAATTGGAATAAGCAGGTGTGGTACCGGGAGGAAAGATACGCTCCGGGATGTGCCTGACCAAATGCTGCTTCAACGTGGCAGAAGGAGCGGCATCTTCTGTGATCAGGTCTTTAACTTGTTCTTCAAAGCCCGGTGTGTGCGTCATGATGTTGCGCAGCGTAATCGGCTTGCCGAATTTCGCCGGAATCTTGAAATCCAAATATTCGTTGATGTCGCGGTCCAGATCGAGCTTGCCTTGTTCCACCAGTTGCATAACTGCAGTCCAGGTAAACAGCTTGGAAACTGACCCGGGGCGGAACAACGTCGCATCCACGGTCACCGGAGTTTTCTTTTCAACGTCGCTGTAGCCGTAGCCCTTGGCGAACAGGATTGCTCCATCCTTCACCACCAGCACCACTGCGCCGGCAATGTCTTCACGCTCAAGCTGCATGGGAACAAAGCCATCAAGGAAAGCATGCACGTCATCCGCGGTGAGCTCATGCGGAGGCTCCGTCATTTTTGATTCACCCGCTGTGGGCGCCTGCGGCGTTGGAGGAATGGGCGTCACCTTGGGCTGCTGCGCCATCGCCACGGAAGCAAGCATTGCAAACTGAAGCCCAAGCGAAATAAGAATGCGTTGTTTCATAAGCATGGCAATGCTCCGTTATTTGTAGAGTGAGAATGCAAATGAACGGGAAAGAATATCACGCGATGTTGGAGGATCGCGCCGAGCCACTCTTGTAACTGTGGGGTTGCAGCGGATGCGCCTAATAGATGGAGCGATATCTATTTCTGGCTCGCCTGTCTCTTCTGATATCAGATCTCAACCGTTTGACTTCCAGCCGATCACGCTTGATCTGGATCTGGTCAAGCCTGACCTGTACGCGCGATGCGTGGCTGCGTCGATCCAATGCCAAACGGTCACGGTCTTGGTCCAGTTGCAGTTCTTGCCGTTGCAACCTTTGCTCATCAGCGCGCAGATCCACCATAGAGCCTGTTTGAGCAAAGCAAAACGCACTGGATGCGATGGATGCTGCGAAGGCCACAAAGAGTACTCTGCGCATGATGGACTGTCTCCTGAGAGGAAACGTGCTGCGGGATTGTAACCCTGCAATTGGTCAAAGTCGTATTGTTTTTTTTAAGAAAAATTGAGACTGCGAATCAAATGGATGTCAGGCGGCTGTCTTCCGGGGAAGCAGTCCAGTCATGGCCCAGATTCCCAGCAATGGTCCCAGCGCCATGCTGGCTAAAGCCCAATTCCAGCCGTAATGGGCCGCAATGGCTGCCATCAATCGAATGACGAACGCAGTCAGTAGAAATCCCAATGCGACTTGGCAGGTTAGCGCCGTGCCGACGTAGTTTTTGTCCGAGACTTCGCTGATGATGGTGGAGAATTGAGCCGAATCGGCAATGATCGCGATTCCCCATACCAGCGAAAGCGGTATGAGAATCATGGAACGGTGCAGCGTTAGCGCAGCCAGCACACAGCAAATGGAACTGATGGCCATAGCAATTATCGTTACGCGGGCGCGCTGCGCCACGCGGACGCTAGACGCTTGGTCCTGCAGCTTGTCACTGGCTGCCCCGGCCCATATGCAGCCCACTGCTCCAATAGCAATAGCCAGTGCTGCCATTGCTTCAAGCATTGAGTGGGACCATGCTGCGGAGACCGAGAAGATCACGGCGATCCATCCCCACATGGAGTAAAGCTCCCACATATGTCCCAGATAGCCCAGATTGGCAAGCCGCAGTGATCGGTTGCGGACGATCTCGAGAATCTGCGCAGGATCAAAGCGTGACTGTGGCATGGCAAATGGTCCTTGCCTCACTGCTACGGCAACAATCAAAGCTCCAAGCAATGCCTGTGCGCTGCCAAGAAGAATTACACCTTGCCATGGCACTCGGCCCACCGCGCTTACCGCGTGAGGCAACGCCGATCCTACCGTCAGCGCGCCGATCATAATGCCCAGCGCCAGTCCGCGTCCACGCTGAAACCAACCGGCAATAATCTTCATGCCCACTGGATAAACGCCGGCCAGGAAAAAACCTGTTGCGCCGCGCAGCAGAATAGCCGGCAGTGGGTGTGCGGCCAAGAATGCAAATGCGGCGTTGGCAGCCGCTGCCGCTATGGCAGAGACAACCAGCACCTTGATCGGGCTGAAGACATCGGGAATATTGAAGAGCGCAAACGTGATAGCGCCTACTGAAAATCCAACTTGCACGGCAATAGTCAGCCATGATCCCAGCGCAAGCCCTGAATGCCAAAGCGTTGTTATATGGGGAATCACCGCTGTTCCGGTGAACCACAGCGACATGGCGAGAAGGATGGAGACTGAAAGCAAAAAAAGTGCCCGCCGGGATGAAGGTGCCTGGCGGGCTTCTGTCTGGACCGTTACCGGCATTTAACTCTTGAGCTTCCGGCGTTCACATGATTCAACCACTTTGGTGGGATCGATCGCATCGCTGTCGATCTGCATTTCGGCAATCTTTCCTTCTTTATCGATCAGGAAGTTCACGCGACGGCCAATTTTGTGCTTCTCGTCATAAAGGCCGTATTTACGCGTAACGTCGCCGCCCCAATCGCTCAGCAGTGGGAAGGTGACGTTGATTTTTTCCGCCCATGCGGCATTACTGAAGGGGCTGTCCATGCTAACACCCAGCACCTGGGTGTCTGCAGCTTCCAGTTTTTGCAGGTTCGCCTGGAAGTTCTGCATCTGCTTGGTTCAACCACCGGTGAAGGCAAAGATATAAAACGCCAATGCGACGTTCTTCTTTCCCTTGAAATCATGGAGTGAGACCTTGTTCTTGTAGGTCTGATCGGGCAAGGTAAAGTCAGGAGCCACATCTCCGACCTTCAATGCAGGCGCCGGGGGTGCTTCTTTTTTTTCTTCTTTCTTATCGCTTTGCGCCAGCAGATTGGTTCCTGCCGCAGGCCCCAACAACGCCAGCGTTCCCAACATCTGAACAGCGGTTCTTCTACGCATTAGTTCTTCCTCCGCATGAATGCTGCATGGTAAGCCTAAATTCACATACTCAGTACGTCAATAGGCGAATCCTATAGCCGGCTGGGGACCAGCAACTTCAGCCGAAACAGGTGTTAGTATTTTGCGGAGATACATTCCAATGAAAAAATTAAGTTTGTCGATTATGCTGGCGCTTGCTTCTATTGCGTCTGCACAGGTTTCTGCTACTCCCAGTGCGATCCAGATCAATACCATCTATGCTGGCGCCGATGGCAAGTTTGAAGCAGCTCCTGACACTGCCGTCATCCGCATGGATATTGCCTCGCAGCAGGATACGTCACGCGCAGCTTATGACCATGCTGCCTTAGCGGTGGACCATGTGCGCCAGGTTTTGACGAGCAATAACATTGATCTAAAGGCGGCCCAGTTCGGCACCTACCAGATGCAGCCGATGTACGACTGGAAAAATCCCAAACACAAAGTGATCGGCTATCGCGTCAGCTCTGACGTCACGCTCAAGCTACGCGACTTCAAAAAGGTTGGCGCCATGACAGAGCAATTGGCGGACATTGAAGACACACAGAACCAGTCAGTGACTTACACGCTGGAAGATATTGAACAGGCAAAAGCCAAAGCGTCAGAAGACGCCTTAAAAAAGGCTCGCAACCAGGCAGCAGCCGTCGCCACCGCTGGCGGACGCACATTGGGCGACCTTCTCTATGCTTCAGTGGATGTGAACCAGCAAAACGTTGTTCCGGTTATGTTTGCGCAAGCCAGATCAGCTGTATCGGCCGCGGCAACTCCTCCGCCCATGGCTGACTTCACGCCGCAAACGCTCACCATCAACGCGCATGTGAACGCCTTGTTTGCGCTGAAGTAGTCTGCTGCCATCGCGCGAGCCTTGGCTAGGTGGACTATTCCTGCCCCATGATCAGCGGCAAACCGTTCTTAGGATTGCCAATCACAATGATCTGGGCATTAGGGCTTTTAGCCAGCGTTTCCGTGGCCTCAATGCCTTCACCAGCACACCCACATTCCCCGGCGGTACATAGGACCGGAGTGCCGGAAATTGGCTTGGGATTTAAGTTGATAATTCTTGGATTCGAAATGTTAATCTGGGAAACTCGTTCTTTTTCATGCACTTAGTTGTCGTCCCTGGGCGCAGAACGGCGATTTCCGCCGGGGCATGACTTGGAAACTCATTATCTTTGGCTGGCAGTGGGTTCTTAGAATAAGGGCAGCAAGGGATTGCCGCTAAGTAACAATTGAAAAAAACTCCCTGCCCAGCAAGCTTCACAGAGCAATTTTTTCAGGGGCAGGGAATTACTACCTGCTTTTTCACTCGGCAGCTCTGCTAAGTCTTTTATTTACAATCTTTGTTGAATGGCATAGGGGATGCAATAACCCATGCCAGACGAAGTGGCGCGCATCGGGGCGCTTTCGAATGGATCTAACGGCCAGAGATCCCTCGAAAGTGCCTCGTTGCATTTTAAGGACGTTTTGGCGGCGTGAGCGACGCAACCCGGAGCGTGAGCCGACAGCCGAAATCCTGAGCGCTGCTTTTGTGCGAAGGATCTGCTTTTGGCATTCTGGCGGCATCTGAGCCGAAACCCTGAGGGGAACGAAGGATATAGGCTTTGAGCCGTTTTTGCGATTGTAAGCGAGGCGCAAGCTGAACGGACATCTTGACCCTGCCCTTGTCGAGGGCGAGCGATCTCCTCGCTAAGATCCCTAGCGTGGCGTATCGTATTCAATGCCATGATCGCCAGACTCCTCGCGCTCGTCGTCTTCTCGCTCGTAAGTACTTCCTGGACGGATGTTTCAAAATCACCTTTCTCGATTGCGGTGGTTCCGACCCAAAGCTTCGATCATGGCGGCACCGTCACAATGGCCCATGACAAGGCCGGCGAGTTCTACGTCGTGCTTACCAATGTTTCTGCAAAGTCCCAAGAGGTGTTTGAAGCTTGGAACAGCTGGGGATATCAGACGGTCTCGTTCGAATTCACATTGAGCAACGGAAAAAAGATAGTTGTTTCAAGACGGCAACACGATTTCACGAGAAACGGGGCTACTACGTTTATGATTCAACCTGGAGAGCATCAGGTTTTCGCTATTCGACTAGACCAATGGTGGGAAGCGAAGCCCGCGCTGCGCAAAATCAACGAAATGCCGATCAAGTTGAAGGCCATCTACCAGGTCTTACTCACTCCGGAAGCGACCAAAGCAGGTGTCTGGATCGGACGCACCGAATCTCATGACTATAACCTCAGTCTACGTCAATGGTGATCGGAAACCAGAGCGGAACTCGGACTTGCGCCGCGTGACTACACCAGTTGAACCTTTTCCCTTAAATCTATGCCCGCGCGCCGGAGAATTGCGGCAATCTCGCCGTCATTGAGCCGTGACGCATCATATTCCACCCGGATGGTGTGCTCTTTTTCGTCCAGCTTGATCTTGCGCACCCCGTAAACCTCCCAGGCGTTGTTGAGCGCGCCCATTTCTTTCTCGCCGGGCGGCATTCCATATTTAAAAACTACGTCTAGCAAGGTCATCAATTTCTCCACGTATGTTTTTATCGACCCTCCAATATATCTCAAGCCTTTATCGCCCATTTGACTACATACCCCTAGGGGGTATATATTGTGACAGGTCAGGTCCGATATGAAGAGGCAAAAAACACAAAAGGAAACGCATCGCGCTATGCCGCGAGAAGCTGAGGCCCGCCAGGACTTGTTGCTGCGCCTGCGACGCGTTGAAGGCCAGGTCCGCGGCGTACAGAAGATGGTGGAAGAAGACCGCTACTGCCCGGATGTATTGGTGCAGATGTCTGCCATTCATGAATCGCTACGCGCCGTGGAGCGAATCTTGATGAAAGACCACTTGCAGCACTGCGCGACTGAAGCCTTGCGCTCCGGTGACGACAAACAGGCGCAGCGCACCTATAACGAGTTGACAGAACTTTTTTATCGGCATGCGCGCTAGAAAGCACAGAATATGAATTCAGGAAAAACAAGCTCGGAAAAAGCTGGAAAGACACTTGTTAAGGATCCCGTCTGCAACATGGACGTTGATCCCGCCACGGCCGCCGGTTCGTCGGAATATAAAGGTCAGACCTACTATTTCTGCAGCCCGGGATGCGTAAAGCGCTTTAACGCGGACCCGGAAAAATATTTAATGCCAAGACCACCCGCTGCAGGACTGCCAAATACCCAGATGGTACAGATCGGCGGTGTCGCGCCGCTAAAGCCTGCGGGTCAATCCGCGTCGCAGCCGCATGAAACAAGCAAGGGAACCGTCACCTACGTTTGTCCCATGGACCCGGAAGTACGCGAGAGCAAGCCTGGACCGTGCCCCAAGTGCGGCATGGCGCTGGAACCGGAAATTGTGGAATTCACCTGCCCTATGCATCCGGAAATAGTGCGTAACGGTCCGGGTAATTGCCCGATTTGCGGAATGGCCCTTGAACCACGGGTTGCCATTGGCATTCACGAAGAAGACGATTCTGAATTGCACAGCATGCAGCGGCGACTGTGGGTTGGCGTTGCGCTTAGCATTCCTTTGCTTGCAATTTCTATGGGCGGTATGGCCGCAGGCAATCGCTTGCACAGCCTGCCTGCTGGATGGCTGGAGTGGTTGCAACTTTTGCTGGCAACGCCGGTGGTGCTGTGGGGGGGCTGGCCGTTCTTCCAGCGCGGATGGGCGTCTTTGGTTAATCGCCATCTGAATATGTTCACGTTGATCGCCATGGGAACGGGCACAGCGTATATCTTCAGCCTGATAGCAACGCTTGCGCCTGGCATTTTCCCTGCGTCATTTCTCGGCCATAGCGGCAGGCCCGAAGTTTACTTTGAATCGGCAGCCATCATCGTGACGCTGGTGCTGCTGGGCCAGGTACTGGAGTTGCGCGCTCGGCGGCAGACCAGTTCCGCCATCAAAGCATTGCTCAACCTCAATCCCAAAACAGCGCGACGACTGCACGCTGATGGCTCCGATGAAGATATTCCTTTGGAGCACGTTCAGCATAGCGATCGTCTGCGCGTGCGCCCCGGCGATCGTGTTCCCGTGGATGGCATTGTGGAAGAAGGGAATAGTTCCGTTGATGAATCCATGATCACCGGAGAATCCATGCCGGTGGAGAAATCCCCAGGGGCGAAAGTAGTTGGCGGGACGGTAAATCAAACGGGTTCATTTATCATGCGCGCCGAAAAATTAGGTTCAGAAACGCTGCTGGCGCAGATCGTCCGCATGGTAGCTGAAGCCCAGCGGAGCCGCGCGCCTATCCAATCGCTTGCCGACAAGGTCTCAGGCTACTTTGTGCCGGCGGTCTTGTTAATGGCAGTTCTTACGTTCATCCTCTGGGCTGTCTGGGGGCCAGAGCCGCGCTTTGCTTACGCGCTGGTCAACGCCGTTGCGGTGCTCATCATCGCCTGCCCATGCGCTTTAGGATTGGCTACTCCCATGGCCGTAATGGTCGGCACCGGACGTGGCGCTCATGCCGGCGTGCTGGTCAAAAATGCTGAAGCGCTGGAACTCATGGAAAAAGTGGATACGCTGGTGCTCGACAAAACCGGCACCCTAACGGAAGGCAAGCCGAGGATGACATCCATAACTGCAATTGGAGGCATTTCTCAAGTTGACCTCCTGTTGCTGGTCGCGGCCGTCGAGAAATTGAGTGAACACCCCGTAGCTGCAGCTATCGTGAGAGAAGCAGAACAGCGCAAGCTGAAGCTTCCACCGGCTGCCAATTTCCAATCCTTTACTGGCCAAGGCGTCGCCGGAGAAGTTCTGGGCAGGCAAATTGCTGTAGGGACATCTGATTTTCTGGCGAGCAGAGGCATTGATACGCGCCCACTCTCATTGCACGCCCAGACCTTTAGGCGACAAGGACAAACAGTTGTACTGGCCGCAGTGAACGGCAAAGCCGCTGGCGTAATCGCGGTTGCTGATCCCGTCAAGCCCTCCGCCCGCGAAGCGGTGGCAGCATTAAAGCGTAGCGGCCTGCACTTGGTCATGCTCACGGGGGACAACCGCGCCACGGCCAAAGCTATTGCCGAAGAACTTAGCATTGCTGAGTTTGAAGCTGAAGTCTTGCCGGAACAGAAGCTGGCGATCGTCAAAAAGCTTCAGACCGAAGGCCGCATTGTTGCAATGGCCGGTGACGGCGTGAATGACGCGCCTGCGCTGGCACAGGCCGATGTTGGTATCTCCATGGGAACCGGCACTGACGTAGCGATGGAAAGCGGAGACATCACCCTGGTCAAAGGCGACCTGAATGCCCTAATACGGGCGCGCAACCTAAGCCGCGCCACCATGAGCAACATCCGCCAGAATCTTTTCTTTGCTTTTATCTATAACTTGCTTGGCGTGCCGATCGCTGCAGGCGTGCTTTACCCGTTCACCGGCTTGCTGTTGCAGCCTATCTTCGCCGCAGCGGCTATGAGCTTCAGCTCCGTGTCGGTGATCGCGAATGCACTGCGCCTGCGCCGTGTTAGGCTGTAGCCGCTCATACCGTCTTTAGCTTCCACTTTCCTTTTTTGAAAATGTAAATGCCAATCAGCGAGAGCAATACCTCGGCCACCAGGATCGCGTAATATGCGCCGTTCGGCCCGACATGGAATGTCATACTCAAGACAAAGGCCAGAGGCAACTGTACGACCCAGTACACAAAAAAGTTGATCCATGTTGGCGTCCATGTATCGCCCGCTCCATTGAAGGCCTGCACAATCACCTCGCCGTAGGCCCACAGCACGTAACAGCAGCTGATGATCCGCAGACAGCTTGCGCCATAGCGGATTACCTGAGGGTCGGTGCTGAACACAGCGACCAATTGCGGCGCAAAGATGAGGAACCCCAGTGACACTACCGCCAGAAAAACGGCGTTGAAGAAACTGGCACGCCAGACTGATTGTTCGGCCCGATCTGGCTGCTTCGCCCCCAGGTTCTGTCCGACCAGCGTTGCTGCCGCCGACCCAAGCCCCCACGAGGGAAGAGTCGAGAAAATCACAATACGGATGGCTACGGTATAGCCAGCCGTGGCTTGACTGCCAAAAGACTGGATCATGCGGATTATTACCAGCCAGCTCGCCATTGCGATCAATAGCTGCAAGATGCCGATGCCAGCGACCTCAAAGATGTTCCACATCAGCTTCAGATTCAGGCGGATGTGCTTTCGGAGAATGTTCAGGTGCGCGCTGCCTTTGCTGAGCATGTAGAGCTGAAACACAATGCCAATGCTTCGTCCAATGCTGGTGGAAACTGCAGCCCCTGTAACGCCGAGCCTGGGAAATGGTCCAAGGCCCCGGATGAGGCAGGGATCGAGGAACAAATTTATGATGTTCGCCAGCCAGAGAACACGCATGGCAACGGCTGCATCTCCTGCGCCGCGGAAAACCGCATTGATAAGAAAAAGCAGCAGGATGATGCCGGAACTGCTCAACATAATTCGCGTGTAAAGCGAACCGGTGCGCAGAATCCCCGGACCGGCTCCCATCCAGCGGAGCAATCCGGGCGCAAAGGGAAAGGCAATGGCAAAGATCAGGACCGCGAATCCGAAACCGATGAGAATCGATTGGACAGCGGCCTCAGCAGCGCCATTCTGATCATGTTCACCCACGCGCCGCGCCACCACAGCGGTGGTCCCCATGCTGAGACCGAAAGCCACCGCCATCACAAGTACCAGGAGGCCTTCGGTGATGCCAACGGTCGCAGTTGAATCGGCCCCCAGATGCGCGACAAAGAAAATATCGACGATGCCGAACAGCGATTCCATCGCCATCTCCAGGACCATGGGAACGGCCAGCAGCACGATCGCGCGATCTATTGAGATCGCCGTGAAGTCCTGTTTGGAGCCGAGAACGGCTTCTTTGATCAGCGCGAACCATCGAGAAGCCCGTGAAGGAACGGCAGCGGTGAGAGGTGTACTCAAGAGAAATCTCCAATAAATCTGCGCAAAGACGGCAGAAAGGCAAGTTGCAGGGGATCATCCGCGCGGAGGAACATCGCGCGAGCAACGGAAGCGATTTAGTAGGAGACTTTCATCGGCGTAGATGATTTTTTACCACAGAACTCAAGAGAAAATCAAAGAGCATCCATCCTTGACCTTCAGCCTTCGCGTCCTTTGCGGTAAAATCCCGGCGAGGTCCACCGATGAAAACTGTTCTGGCTCTGCTTTTTGTGTCCGTTACCGCGTTCGCGCAAAACTCTGAAGAAGGAAAAGTCATTCGCTATGAATTAAAGCCCAGCGATCTCAAATACACTTACGCTGCGTCGTACACGCCGGTAGCGCATCTCAAGTCCGGCAACATCCTCGAAACGAATACGGTCGACTGCTTTGGCAATGCGATCAAGAAGCCTGGCGACACCCTGAGCATGGCTCCGGGCGACAATCCTCTGACCGGGCCATTCTTCATAGACGGCGCAGAGCCCGGCGATACTTTGGCGGTCAAGTTTCTGGAAATCAACGTGGATAGCAATCAGGGCATCGGCGCACTTGCGCCGGGATTCGGCGCGATCAACTCCACAAATTACACTCCCATGCTCAACGCGCCCATTCCGGAGAAAATCTGGTTTTATCCCATTGACCATGCTACGAATACCGCTACTTTTCAGGCGCTGGACTCCAAGTTCACGGTGAAATTTCCGCTGCATCCGTTCTTTGGCTGCATTGGCGTTGCGCCTGCTGGCGGTGAAGCTCGCACCTCGGTGGTTCCGGAAGCGTTCGGCGGCAACATGGATTCACCTGAAGCCAGCGTCGGCAACACGGTTTATTTTCCAGTGAATGTTCCGGGTGCGATGCTGTTCCTGGGCGACGGTCACGCCGCCATGGGCGATGGCGAAATCGCCGGCACCGCTTTAGAAGTTCCGTTGCGTGGACGTGTGCAGGTGCACGTGATTAAAGGCCAGAAAATCAACTGGCCGCGCTTTGAAAATGACGACTACATCATGACAGTTGGCGCATATCGCCCGCTTGACGATGCTCTCCGCATTGCGTTTACGGAGTTAGTTGGCTGGATCCACAACGACTATGGCCTCTCTGAAATGGACGCCTATGAGTTGCTGTCGAAAGTCGGCGAGATTCACCTGAATGAAATGGTCGATCCAAACTATGTGATCGTCGCCAAAGTGAAAAAGAGCTTTTTGCCTTCTAAGAAGACTGTGTCGGCTAAATAGCTAGCTTTTTGAAGCTGTATTTTCTGAAATTTCGAAGGGCCCGCTTTTCCAGAGAAGTGGGAAATCCGAAGCGGCAAAAGCCGCGGGTCGCAAGCCCCACGGCTTCTTCTTAATGCAAATAATTTTCATGGTGGTTTTCAAAAACTAACAATGGTGCTTTGGGCCACACGTATCTTTCCATTAGTTCCAACAGCCATTTCTTGTCGTGGCTGCCTATGGAACACCTACGGTATGTCGCTGAGGCTGCTCAGTTTCCACACCTCATTTTAAAAAGTCAAGCACGCCGATCCCGGGCCGTGGGCGTTGCATTCTGATGGTTTCCTGGCTTATCGGACATCGCTTGCTTGTAACTTGAAAACAACTTTCGTGCGGCACTCAATTCTGGCCCGTGATCGCTTCTCTTTTACTTGGTTTGCATATTGTCCTATTGCAAGTTGTGGCTGGCCTGCTAATGCTGGTTTTTTACTTTAACCGGGGTATCCCTTGCGAAGCACTTCTTTGGATGATCTCCCTGAACCGGGCTGGGGCAGGAACATTCGAGCCCGTCAACTCCACTCATGAAGCCAGCGCCAAAGCGTCTGCGCACCTTGCTAGAACACGAAACCAACCCTTGCCATCCTGCAGGAACCTTGCCTGCCAGGAGTAAGTTGAATGACTTGGTTCGGTTGCGGGCGGCAATTATAACAAGCTACATTCCTGGTGCAAGAAAAGAATTACCATGAAGACTCGCAGCGTTAACTTTTTAGGTTCCCCAGTCAGGCTTTGGAAAGCCACGTATTTGTCTTGTATTGTGAACCCAGCCTCGGCCTTGGACGGAGCAGGACCAAAAATATGGCTGACCGGTTCTCTCCCAAGCTTCGGATCAGTTTTTCGCCCATTTGGCCGATGAAAAAGTTCCTTTGCTTGCAACTTCTTAGCTGCTTGTGTTACACACAGAAGCATGCGCAACTGGATGCGCGAGCGCATGAAGCGCCGTAAAAAAAAGCCGGAAAATGAGACGGAGGCCACTGGCAAGGTCGGCCAGCAAAAGCCTTTGGTCGATGAAGCTCATCCACAACCCTTGATGCCGGCCTATGACGATATAGAGCCAGAGGCCCCGCCCGCTCCCGAAGTCGCCGAGGAATCTCCTGTGACCAGCGAGCCGCGCATGGAAACCGAAGTACAGCCAGAATCACCCTCCATGCCGCCTCCCGGAGTTCCGGAGCATCGACCGGCGCAGCAAGCGGGGAAGGCTTCAGGACGGCCGTCAAAAGGCGTGGTTGTGCTTGCTATCGGCTTGCCGGGATCAGGTAAGACGACCTGGTTCAAGCGTCGCGGTGTCTCCCCGCTTTCCAGTGACATGCTGCGTTCAATTCTTTTTGACGACATCACCGAGCAGCGCTATCAAGGGCTTGTTTTTTCCACGCTTCGATCCTTGCTTCGCGCCCGGCTCATCGCTCGTATGCCATGGAATTACGTTGATGCCAGCAATCTGGCTCCGCATGAGCGCCGCCAATGGATCAAAATGGCCAAAGGCTTTGGCTATGAAGTACATGCCGTCTTTTTCGATGTTCCACTTGAAGTTTGTCTCGAGCGTAATCGCAAGCGTGAACGCCAGGTGAAAGAAGACGTGATCCAGCGGATGGCGGCCAAACTGAAGGCCCCGGGATTTGAAGAAGGTTTCGGAAAAATTACCGTCGTCCGCGTAAAACGCTCAGGCGAGCAGACTTAGCTGGTGCTATTGGTTCCCTTGCGCACCCATCTCAGTCAGCCTCGCGCAAAATGCACTAACGCGAAGATTCCGAACCAAAGAAATGCCAGATAGTGCCAATACCAACCGGTTACCTCCACCGCGATTCTCTGGGATTCAAATCTGATGGCCAGCAGCCGTCCAGCTACGGCATACATAAGCACCACCAATCCCCCCACCAGGTGGACAGCATGGGTGCCGGTCAGGATATAAAACAGGGATCGGCTTGGATTAGAAGCCAGAAAGGCTCCCTGCGTTCGAAGAATGTTCCAAACCAGCACTTGGCCCCCAAGAAAGCAAAAACCCAGAAAAACCGTGATGCCAAGCCACGGCAAATCCCGCCTGAACCGTGGGGGCACGATGCCCATGGCGGCAAATTCTTCTTTCTTGGCCATTGAGCGGCGAGCCAGTTCAAGCGTCAAGCTGCTGAACAACAAGACGATGGAATTGATCCATAATTGGAGATAGGGAAGTGTTAGGGGGACCCAGT
>JBAVLE010000039.1:0-31027 GCA_049688735.1 Candidatus Angelobacter sp.
CCGCCATATAAAGCAGGGTAATAATCCTGGCATCCGGTGGGGACTTTGATAAGTTGGGCTTCAACGTTTTGCGCGATCACCCGAATTTGCTCTCGATCCAGCTTTTTTCCAGTGTAACGCGCCAGCGCCGCAGTGGTGGCGATCATCAACGCGGAAGATCCGGAAATTCCGGCTCCAGCAGGAGATTCAGAATGGGTCTCTATTTCATAGCCGCCGTCGGGGGCAAAGAAACGAGCCAGATACCCGGCCAGCGGATGCTTGAATTTGCGCGCCGCGCACAGCTCACCAAAGTTGCGGAACTCTTCTTCAACTTTTGTATCGAGTGACCTGAAACGGATTTTGTCGTCAGTGAGGCGCGTGACTTTGCAGCGGGTGAGAATGTTTACCGCAAAATTAACGGTCACTGCGCCGGGATGAAACAGGTAGAGCGGCCAAAGATCGAGAGTGCCGCCGGCGAGGTCAACCCGGCAGGGCGCGTGGGCAACGATCGTACCGGGAGGAGGCAATCGTTATTCCGTATAAAACTGGGCCATTTTGCGGAACTTGTTGTAACGGCCGTCTAGGAGCTGCTGCACCGGCTGGTGTTTCAGCTCGTTAAAGTGCTTGAAAAGGACTTCATCCACCATGGCTGCTGCGGCGTCGTGGTTAAGGTGTGCGCCGCCGTCAGGCTCCGGGATGATCTCATCGATGATTGCCATTTCTTTTAGGTCTGGCGAGGTGATGCGCAACGCCTGTGCTGCGATTTCCTTCTTAGACGCGTCACGCCACATGATGGAAGCGCAACCTTCAGGCGAAATAACTGAATAAACGGAGTTTTCCATCATGAATACGCGATCAGCCACGGCAATTGCCAGCGCACCGCCGCTGCCACCTTCGCCGGTGATGGTAGTGATGATTGGCACTTCAATCCGAGCCATCTCCCGCAGATTGCGCGCAATGGCTTCCGCCTGGCCGCGCTCTTCCGCGCCCAAGCCAGGATATGCGCCCGGAGTATCGACAAAGGTAAAGATAGGGCGACCAAATTTTTCCGCCATTTTCATGCAGCGCAACGCCTTGCGATAGCCTTCAGGATTTGCCTGTCCAAAATTGCGGTAAACGCGCTGCTTGGTGTCACGGCCTTTCTGGTGGCCAATGACCATTACATTTTCACCGCGATATCGCGCCATGCCGCACATGATTGCCGAATCGTCGCCAAAACTGCGATCACCGTGAATCTCACTCCAGTCAGTGAAGATGCGCTCAACGTAATCCATGGTGAACGGACGCTGAGAATGCCGCGCCAGCTCAGTCTTTTGCCAGGCATTGATGTGGAGGCGAATTTGTTCGCGAAGAAAATCGATCTGGTGTTGCAGATGCTTCAATTGCAGACGGGCTTCATGGTCAGCGCTGGCGCGCGTTTCAAGCAGGGCAACCTGCCCTTCAATCACTTCTAACTGCCTTTGCGCTTTTACGGCTGGATCCAAAAATAGCTCCTGGCTTCTAGCGGCTGGCTTCTAACTTATGGGCCCAGCGAAACCCTGATCCCCTGTCATCCTGAGCGGAATCCGCAGGGAGCCGTAGGACCGACGACGCAGTCGAAGGGCCCAGAGAATATTTCCCTGGCCGTGCCGCGTCAGGGAGTTTTCACGAAAACCTGTGGTCGTTCTTAGATTAACTTCGCGGCTTCGCAAATGTAAAAAGCCGCAAGCCAAAGCTAGTAGCTCAATCGATAACCTGGACCGCACCCCGTCCGCATAATTCTTCAACGCGCGTAATAAAGCTGCGGTCTGCACAAACATTATATCTGCCCGATTCCATTTCCATCACCACCATAAAATCGCCAGGGCGGTCCGCGGCAAACATTACCTTGGCTTCCCCTTTGCGTTCGTCGCAGATGGCATGTAATGCGTCGACAGAGGCCTCTGTCGCGGTATCCAGCGGCACCCGAATACGGATAGAACGAGGCAGATTGATCTTCGCCTCTTCCAGCGGGATCAGCTGATTGATCATGATCTTAGGATTTGAACCCTCTTCCACACGTACACCGGCCTTCACCAGCATGGGAATCTCCTGCTTCAGAATGGTCTGCAACTTCTTGTAGGAGTCGGGAAAAACCACAGCTTCAATGGTGCCGGTCATGTCTTCCAGCACCGCTTGCGCGTAAAGATCGCCTTTGCGGGATTTGAGGACACGCACGTTTGAAATGACTCCGGCAGTATCAATAACTTCGTCGCGGCCAGTGCCGGTGGTCATCTGACTGATGTCTTCCACTGATTTATACTTAGGAAAGTTTGAGAGCTTTTCCATGTACTTTTCCAGCGGATGTCCCGTAATAAAGAAGCCAAGGACTTCTTTCTCATTGGCCAGGCGCTGGTGTTCGTCCCACTCAGGAACGTTGGGCAGCTTCTCTCCTGTGCCGTTCGATTCTTCTTCCTGAAACACGCCGAAGAGTCCGTGCTGGCCCATTGCTGCGTCGTGCTGGGTCTTCTGGGCACGTTCCATCGCCTTATCCAGCACTGCCATAATCTGTGCGCGATAGCCAAAGTCATCCAGCGCGCCGGCTTTGTTTAAAGATTCCAGCACCCGCTTGTTCAGCAGTCGAAGATCGACTTTCTCGCAAAATTCAAAAATCGAGCTGAACCGTCCAAGCTCTTTGCGGGCAGACGTGATGGACTCGATGGCATTGCGGCCTACGTTCTTGACTGCCGCCAGGCCAAAGCGGATAGCGTTATCATGCGGCGTGAAATAGGCATCGCTCACGTTGATATTGGGCGGTTCGACCGGGATTTCCATCTCGCGGCATTCGTTGATGTACTTGACTACGTTATCCGTGTTGCCCATCTGCGAGGTCAGCAAGGCTGCCATGAACTCCACGGGATAGTGAGTCTTGAGATACGCAGTCTGGTAAGCCAGCAGCGCGTATGCCGCGGAATGTGATTTATTGAATCCATATCCCGCGAACTGCTCCATCAGGTCAAATATCTTGACGATCTTCTTTTCCGGATAGCCGCGCTCTACCGCGCCTTTTACAAAGCGCTGACGTTGGGCTGTCATTTCATCGATATTCTTCTTGCCCATAGCGCGACGCAGCAGATCGGCTTCACCCAGCGAATAGCCTGCCAGCACGTTGGCAATCTGCATGACCTGTTCCTGATAGACGATGACGCCGAGCGTCTCTTTCAGCAGCTGTTCCAGTTGCGGCAACTCGTACTCAACTTTTTTGCGTCCCCACTTGCGATCAATAAAATCATCAATCATGCCGCCCTGAATCGGCCCCGGACGGTAGAGCGCGTTGAGGGCGGTCAGATCGTCAATCGAATTGGGCTTGTAACGCCGCAGCACGTCCGTCATCCCGCCGGATTCAAACTGGAAGATCCCGGAGGTCAGTCCGGTGTGAAAAACGTTTTCGTAAGTCTTGGGATCGTCGAGCGGAATCTTTTCCAGATCAATGGCCGTGCCGCGCTGCGCAATCAGCTTGAGCGCATCGTCGACGATGGTGAGCGTGGTGAGCCCAAGGAAATCCATCTTGAGAAGGCCCATCTTCTCAATCGCCTTCATGTCATAGGCCGTCACAATTTCGTCGTTCTTCGTCTTGTGCAGCGGGACAAGCTCTGTGAGCGGCTTGGGCGAGATAACCACTCCCGCCGCGTGTACGCCGGAGTTGCGCACCAGCCCTTCCAGCTTGAGCGCCGTATCAATCAGCTCACGTACTTGAATTTCTTTTTCGTACGCTTCCTGCAGCGGGCCGGGGTCATCAAGCACCTGCGGCAGCGTGATTCCAATGGTGTTGGGCACCATCTTGGCAATTCGGTCCACGTCTGCATAAGGAATATCCATGGCGCGGCCCACATCTTTAATGGCTGCTTTGGCTGCCATGGTGCCAAAGGTGATGATCTGGGCCACGTTCTCACGACCATATTTCTGCGTGACGTAGTTGATGACTTCCCCGCGACGGTTCATGCAGAAGTCAATATCGATATCCGGCAGCGAGACGCGCTCAGGATTCAGAAAGCGCTCAAACAGCAACTCATGCTGGAGCGGATCAATATCAGTAATTCCCATCGCGTAAGCGACGAGCGCTCCTGCTGCCGATCCACGGCCCGGACCAACAGGAATCGAGTTTTCGCGCGCGTAGCGTATAAAGTCCCAAACGATCAGGAAGTAGCCGGAGAACTTCATCTGCTGGATGATGGCGATTTCGCGCGTCAGCCGTTGCTCGTAATCGGTACGCGACTTCTTCAGCCGACCCGCGGCTTCAATCAGCCCCAGGCTTTCCCATCGCCGGGCAAAGCCTTCACGCGCGACATGCTCAAAGTAGCTGTCCAATGTGTAGCTCTCCGGAACAACAAATTCCGGGAACGGATTCTTGACCTTGTTCAGCTTGAAATTGCAGCGTTCGGCAATGGCCAGCGACTGCTTCAGCACGTCTTCACGGCCATTGAAGAGCTGCTTCATTTCGTCCGCGGTCTTCACAAAAAACTGGTTGCCGTGGAACTTCAGCCTGTTCGTATCATTAACAGACTTCCCTGTCTGCACGCAGACCAGCACGTCCTGTGCGTGCGCGTCATCTTCGCATAGGTAGTGGCTGTCATTGGTGGCCACCATGGGAATGCCAAGGTCTTTTTCTATGCGCATCAGGTCGGCATGGATGCGATGCTCTTCCGGCAGGCCCTGGTCCTGAATTTCCATGAAGAAATTATCTTTGCCAAAGATCTCACGATATAAGCTGGCTGCGCCGCGAGCCGCATCATACTTCCCTTCCAGCAGGTTTTCGCACACTTCGCCGGCCAGACAGCCGCTGAGAGCGATTAGGCCTTTTGAATGATCCGCCAGAAACTTTTTGCTGATGCGCGGCTTGTAATAAAAGCCGTGCATGCTGGCCTCAGAAGTGATCTTGATCAGGTTGCGATAGCCTTCTTCATTTTCCGCCAGCACTAGCAGATGGTTGTAGGTATCGCCTTCGGGTGGCGCGCGATGATCGTCCTTTTTGCAGACATAGAGCTCGCAGCCGACGATCGGCTTAATATTTTTCTTCTGTGCCGCCTCCACAAATTCGACTGTGCCGTAAATATTTCCGTGGTCGGTCATGGCCACGGCTTTCTGGCCGATATCGGCAACACGTTTAATTAAACCATCGACACCACAGGCCCCGTCCAGCAAAGAGTAATCGGTATGAAGGTGGAGATGGACGAATTCAGACATTGGAAGCGCGGTGTTACTCCTAATTATAGTCGCTTATTTGTGCTGTGGATTTCAGGTAAAAGTGTGGAAAAAATTGCAAGAAATGCCAGAATTGCCAAAGATTCCAAATTGAAAAACAACGATCGACGATCGGCACGATCTAATTGATCCCTTCCTGCCGATATATGGCTCCCAATTTGGATTCTTGGCAATCCCGGCGATTTTGGCAATTATTGCGTCTTCTTCTTGTCCATCACAATATCGTGCTTTGCCTGGCACTCTGTGAGCGGATCCATGGTGGCCACGCCTACAAGGTCATCTTTTTTGGCATTGAACTCTACCGGGGGCTTACGGACTCTGATCGGGATGCCAGTAAATTTCGCTTTGCCCTGAGCGTTGGTGTAAACGCCCATATCAAGCTTGTGCGCGCCAAACGCTCCGTAGGCCAAATGGACGTCAATACGGGCGGCATATACCGGCTTGCCGTCTGAGTCAGTGACGGAGAATTCAATGGAGCAAGGGCCGGAAGTTCCATCGGTTACTGGAATATCGTCGGGCTTTGGTGATGGCGCGGGTTGCTGCGCTTTTGCGGCAACGGCGAGAGTCAAACCTAGAATTACGAATGCGCAGGCAAGAATGACGTGAAGAGCTCTTTTCATAAACTGTTCTAATTATATGGGCATTGCCGTGCGAGCCCCCATCCGATCAATTCAAACGGTACAGTTTGATAGTAACGAATTAGCTGGCCACGACGCTCTTAGCGCTTTGCAAGAACTCCTGCATTGCCGCAGTCACCGCGTCCGGCGCTTCCAGGCAACTGCTGTGGCCTGCGCCAGGAATGTTCACGTGACGAGCCCCACGGATTCCGGCGATCAGGCTTTTGGAGTTGGCAGGCGGCTGGGCCGTGTCGTCTTCACCGGTAATCACGAGCGTCGGGCAGTGGATGGCAGCCAGTTCGATGGCGCGGAATTCACGGCGATTCATCACGGCGGACAACGATTTGGCAATGTTGCGCGGACGCGCTCGAAGTTTTCCTGTCCATTGCTCCAGCATAAGGCGGCGTTCAGCACTCATGCGTGTGGTCTGGCCAAAGAGTTCTTTCACCGCCATCGGAGTAAACGGCGCAGGACTGAATATCTTCACCATCTGCGCCAGAAACGCATACTTGGCGCGGTTGGCCGGCTTTTCCTTGCTCGCAGTGGTATTCATCAGCGTGAGCGTTCTTATCAACTCAGGATGGTGCGCCGCCACGCGCATTCCGGCGAAGCCTCCCATGGAGAGCCCCGCGAAGTGGCACGGAGCGGCCTTGAGCGCGCGAATCAGCAACGCTGCGTCGTCAGCAATAGTGGACATGTCATATCCACGCCCTATGTCTTCAGATTGGCCCTGCGCGCGATGGTCATAGGCGATCACGCGGTATTTCTTTTCAAAGACGGCCCGCTGCGGCTCAAACATTGTGTGGTCCATCAGCAGGCCGTGCGAGAAGACGATGGTCTCCGGGCCGGAGCCTGACTCTTTGTAAAACAGCTTGACGCCATTGACGAGGATTGTGGGCATTTTCTGCAATCCCGACCCTGAGCTTGCCGAAGGTGAGGGAACCCTATTGTAACGAAGAACATTTAGGAAAAATAACCGTCGGAATAAGTCCGTTACCATGTTATGTCGCAAGTTACTGCGCAGGATTTCAGAAAATCCGCTGACCCTCAATATAATCGTTGCGGTAGGGTTCTCTCCCCTTCGACTTCGCTCAGGGTCGAGATTCCCAAAAAACCCATGGACAACAAAGCCATCGCCAATGTTTTTTATGAAACTGCCGACCTGATGAAGGTCGCCAACGAAGACGGGTTTCGCATTCGCTCGTATGAGCGGGCGGCAGAGGCTCTGGAAGGCTGGCCGCAACAAGTGTCGACGATGGCGGAGAAAGAGGTGCTGGAGATTCCCGGGATCGGCAAGGGTATGGCGGCAAACATCCGTCAGCTGATCACGACCGGCAAGCTGAGCATGCACGACGAGATGCTTCAAAAGTTTCGACCGTCGATGTTGGAGCTGCTCAAAATTTCCGGCCTGGGACCCAAAACCATCGCGCTGATCTGGGACGCCTTCCAGATATGCGACGTGGAAGGCGTAGCCAAGCTGGCCAGTGAAGGCAAGCTGCGCACGCTGCCCCGCCTGAGCGAGAAGTCAGAACAGAAAATACTGAAATCGATTGAGAATTACCGGCAGCTCACCGGGCGCTTTCTCCTCAACACTGCCGATGAAATTGCCACTAAAATGACGGACTTTCTGGCCGGACTGCCGGGAGTGGAGAAAGTTACGCCCGCCGGATCGTTACGCCGAGGCCGAGAAACCGTAGGCGATCTAGACCTGCTGGTCACGGGAAAGTGCTGCGATACGGAATCACATCGCAATGCCGTGATTGACCGCATCGTCAGCTTTCCCGGAATTCTTGATGTGCTGGCCAAGGGCGAGAACAAGGTGAGTATTAAACTGCGGAGCGGCATGCAGGTGGATGTGCGCCTGCTTTCTCCCGACTCTTTTGGCGCGGCAATGCAATACTTTACCGGATCCAAGAACCATAACGTCCAGCTCCGACAGCGCGCTATCAAGCAGGGCTATACGCTGAATGAATACGGCCTGGTGCGTGTCGAAGACAACAAACGCGTAGCCGGAAGAACTGAAGAAGAAATTTACAAGACGCTTGGACTCAAGTTCATTCCGCCTGAGCTGCGGGAGGATTGCGGCGAAATTCAAGCGGCGGCGGAAAACAAGCTGCCGAACCTGATCACACAAGCCGATATCCAGGGCGATGTGCACATGCATACCGTTGAGACAGACGGCAAATGCACGATTGAAGAAATGGCGCAGGCCGCGCGTGAACGCGGCTATAAATACATGGCCATTACCGATCACTCCAAGAACCTGGCGTTCGCCAACGGCCTGGACGATAAGCGAGCCGAAGCGCACATCAAGAAGATACGCGCAGCGTCAAAGGCCATTGATGGCATCACGATCTTTGCCGGCATTGAAGTGGACATACTGGCTGATGGCGAACTTGATCTTTCCGACTCCGTGCTGGAGCAGATGGATATCGTCATCGCCAGCGTGCATTCGCATTTCAATCAGGAGCCGGCGCAGATGACCGACCGTCTGCTGCGCGTAATTGAAAACCCCAACACTTCATTGATGGGACATCCCACGGGGCGCATGCTGCTGCGCCGCGACGGTTTTACTTATGACTATGACAAGATTTTTGCGGCGGCGGCCAAAGCGGGCGTGGCCATGGAACAGAACGCGTATCCTGACCGGCTCGATCTGCGTGACCAGCACCTGCGGATGGCCAAAGCCAAGGGTGTGAAATTCATCATTAATACTGACGCGCACCACACGTCGCACATGGAGAAGATCCGCTATGGCGTTTTGCAGTTGCGGAGAGCATGGCTTACTAAGCAGGACGTACTAAACACGCTACCGGTGGCGGAGTTCGCAAAAGTCGTCCGCCGGGGCAAGCCGGTTCTGGCGGAGATTTCCTAGTCAGAGCTTCCATGTGCTCTGACCGTGATTTCAGCATCTCACAAGAGTATGCTGTTCCCGGAGCACCTCTATGCCTGACGAGACCAAGTCCACACCCCAGCCGCCCAACAACCCACCAAATACCAAAGCGCCCGCGAAAGCTAAGGCCGCCGACGCGCCCAATCGCGGACACATTCCCATCACGGAAGAAATGGACAGCGCCAAATGGACTCTGCCTCCGATTGTGCCGCTGCTCATAGCAGCCATGGTCGTGGGAATTCTGGTAGCGGTGGTGGCGCTTTCAAACCGTACAAAGCCGAGCGCCGCTTTGGCGATTACCAAAGTGGTTTCAGCCGCGCAGGAAAGCAATACCATGGTGGCTATCCAGATCAAGATCGATAACCAGGTTGAAGGCCCGCTGTGGATCAAGCAAATTCAGGCCGAGGTGGAGACTCCCGACGGCAAGAAATACAGTGACAACGCAGCTCCAGCCGTGGATGCCCCGCGCTACGTTGAGGCATTCCCTTCCCTGGCTGAGGCCAAGGCCGATTGGATAAAGGAAGATCTGAAAATTCCAACCAAAACGTCTTATAACGGCACTGCCGTCTTTTCTTATCCCGTTGACAAGGCCACATTTGACAAGCGCAAACAGGTCACCCTTCGCATACAGCTATACGACAGGCCAACGCTGGTGGCGACGAACACCCCCACGCCTGCTCCCTGAGGTCGCGCTAAACCACTGAACCGTCCGCGCCGATCGCAAAAAAATATTTTTCTGCTTGGGCCGCATTCCTCTATTGACAAAGCAAACATGTGTAGTAGATTAACAGACGGACATAGTAGCTGGGCTTCTCATATGACTCTGCCAAAGCTGACAAAACTGGAACTACAGATCATGGAAGCGCTGTGGACGCGCGGCGAGGCTTCCATTCGCGAGATACAGGAAAACTTTCCTGAAAAGAAAAGGCCTGCCTACACGACAATCCAGACCACGGTGTACCGGCTGGAAGCGAAGAAAGCCGTGCGGCGCGTGAAGAAAGTGGGCAACTTCCACGTATTTGAAGCGGCGGTTTCACGCAATGCGGCACAACGGCGGTTGATTGACGATCTGCTGGCGCTTTTTGGCGGTCGCACACAGCCGGTAATGGCGCACATGATTGAATCCGGCAAGCTGACGCTGGAGGACGTGAAAGAAGCGGAAAACCTTCTGCGGCAATTGGAAAGAAAGGACAAATCAAAATGACTTTGCAATCTTTGTCCTCAATATGGACGGCGCTTGCACCGGCTATCGGCAACCATTTGTGGCAATCAACTCTGTTTGCCGTTGCTGCCGGATTGTTGACGCTGGCGCTGCGCAAGAACCACGCACGGGCACGCTACTGGCTATGGCTGGTTGCATCTTTGAAATTCCTGGTGCCCTTCTCTCTTCTCACCAGCCTCGGCAGCCGCATGGCGTGGTCACGCGGAACCGCGACAACACAAGGAGCTCTTTCCTTTGTGATCGAACAGGTAAGCCAGCCCTTTGCGCAGCAGGCGAGTTCCCAGGCTGCTCCTCAATCCATATTCGTGAGTCTTCCGGCGATTCTTGCTGCCGCATGGGCCTTCGGATTCGTCGCGATTTTGGTGGTATGGTTCGTCCGCTGGCGGCGTGTTTCCGCAGGCATCAGAAATGCTGCACCATTACGTGAAGGCCGCGAAGTAACAGCATTACGTAGGCTGGAACAGGCCGGAGGAATCCGGAAGAAGATTGAAATCTTTTTGTCGCGTGCTTCGCTGGAGCCGGGAATTCTCGGCATTGTGAAGCCAGTGCTGGTATGGCCAGTGGGAATTTCAGACAGGCTGGAAGATGCACATCTCGAGGCGATTCTGGCGCATGAGGTTTGGCATGTGCGTCGCAATGACAATCTGGCGGCTGCGGTTCACATGGTTGTTGAGGCTGTTTTCTGGTTTCATCCACTGGTCTGGTGGCTGGGCGCACGCATGGTGGAAGAGCGAGAGCGGGCCTGCGATGAAGAAGTGCTGCAGCTAGGCAGCCAACCGCAGGTTTATGCCGAAAGCATTTTGAAAATTTGTGAGTTTTGCGTGGGCTCTCCGCTGGCTTGCGTGGCGGGAGTTACGGGGTCCGATCTCAAGAAAAGGATAGCGAATATCATGAACAAGAATATTGTCCGCAAACTGAATTTTGGAAAGAAATTGCTGCTGAGCACGCTGGGAGCAGCGGCCATCGCGCTGCCGATCATCTTTGGATTGGCAAAGCCGGCGCACAGCCAGCCGCAGGCGTCCAGCCAGGATACAGGCTCAAAGACCTTTGCTTTTACTCGTGGATATCAGCAGGTATCTGTAACGCCGGGTGAAACTGGAAACGGAGTTATCCAAACCAGAATCCTGTTCCAACCTGATAGGTTTATGGCAAAGAACGAAACGCTGCAGGAACTTCTTAAGCTGGCGTATGCAGTGGGGGAGAGCCAGATTTCGGGTGGACCAGATTGGCTTGCCAGCGCCAGGTTCAATATCGAAGCAAAGCTGGACGAGTCTACTGTTGCTGAGTTGAAGAAGCTTAGCCCGGAGCAACAGAAGATGGAACGAGACCTGATGTTCCAGAATCTGCTGGCGGACCATTTCAAGGTTGCGCTCCATCGTGAAAGCAGGCTTTTACCGGCGCAAGTGCTGGTAATCGCCAAGAATGGCCCTAAAATTCAGGCAGCCAAACCGGGAGATACTTATCCTAACGGTATCAAGGGCTCGGATGGCCTTCCGGCAGGGCCACATAAGTTTAATTTTGGGCCTGATGGAGTCATCGTTCAGGCGCTGCCGATGTCATTTGTAGCGAATAATCTGGCCATGCACTTGGACCAGCCCGTGGTCGACCGAACAGGGCTCACAGGCGATTACGACTTCACGCTGAGGTTTTCTCCGAGAGGCGCAACTGGGGTTCACAATGAACAAACCGGAGCGAAGGAAACCACAATGCCCGTAACCTCAATCAGTGAGCAACACGCAGCTCTACTCTCCGCAATTGAGGACCAGGTTGGGTTGAAATTGGATTCGCAAACTATTCCGTTGCCCGTGCTTGTTATCGATCGCGCGGAGAAGCCTGCGGCAAACCAATAAAAAGCGGGGACAGTCGCAATCGTGCAGCGTCCCCGATTTCCTTTTAGAATTTCCTTGTAAGACGCAACGATCCTCTGATTGATTTGTGTCGCCTTCCGAAGCAAATTACTTTGATATAAAAATTAAATCCTTGACATTTGTTTTGCATGTTAGACAATGTTCCCCGCTCAGGGATGGGTGCTCCCGAAATCGTACTGACTTTTGTCTCTTCAGGCAGCGAGTTAGAACGAACGTAAGCCCCGATTTCGCGCTGGAGGAAATATGAGACGTGGTTTTGCGTTGGTCATGTTCGCTCTTGTTCTTTTTCTCTCCTGCAACGCGGCGTATGCACAGAGCAGCGCCGCAGATGCCCAACTTAACGGATCAGTCCGCGACCAGACCGGAAGCATGGTGGTAAAAGCCGCCGTCACTCTGCGCAACGTGGATACAAACCAGATTTATAAGACTGCTTCCAACGGCGTGGGCTTTTATATCCTGACGAACGTGCCACCGGGGAATTACGAGTTGACAGCTGAGTCGCAGGGATTCGCCAAGTATGCCCAAACCGGCATCGCATTGCGCGTGGCCCAGGTTGCCACGATTGACGTCAATCTGAAAGTGGCCGGAACAACACAGGAAGTCACCGTGAACACTGAAGCGCCGGTGATCGAGCCAACGCGGACTGAAGTGAGCCAGGTGATTGAGACGCAGCAGATCCAATCGCTTCCCATCTCCGGACGGCTGTTTACGGATTTTGCGCTGCTCAGTCCGGGCGTAACAACGGGAAGAGTCAGCCTGCAATCCACGTTTACTGATCCCTCAGTCACGCGAATTTCATTTGGCGGACAGCGCGATCTCAACAATAGTGTGACGGTGGACGGCGCAGACAATATTAATACGGCTACAGGATCGCAGCGTGCAACGCCGTCGCAGGAAGCGGTAAGCGAGTTCCGCGTGGTGAACAACAGCTTTGCCGCGGAATATGGGCGTGCGCTGGGCGGGATTGTGAGCATCGTGACTAAATCCGGGACGAACGACGTTCATGGATCAGTCTACGAATACTTCATGAATAACAAGCTCAATGCCACGCCGCTGCTCGCGCAGCCCGGCTTTGACACGTTCCGGCAGAACCAGTTTGGGGCGACGCTGGGCGGGCCAATCAAGAAGGACAAGACCTTCTATTTCCTGAATTATGAAGGCCAACGAAAAGGACAATCTCCGCAATTCCCCTCCCTGCTGGTGGACAATCTTGCCGCAATCAATGCGTTGAAAAGCAGCCTGGGCATTGCGCCGGAAAACCTGAACTTACTCAAGACGGCCGACGTGGATAATGGCTTCATTAAGGTTGACCATCAATTGACAGATAGCAACCGTCTTTCTGCCCGCTATTCCATTCAGGATGCTACCAACCTGAACATGCTCGTGGGTGAAACGCTGGACGGAGGCGGCATTGGCGCTCCCAGCAGCGGACGCAACGGCTCCTTGCGCGACCAAGACCTTGTTGGCACGCTTACGACCACGCTCAGCGAGAACAAAGTGAACTCGCTTCTGCTGCAATGGGCGCGGCGCAATTATGGATTCCAGGGCGTAACGGGACAGCCCAATCTGGATGTGCCAAACCTCCTGCTGCTTGGTCATAACTTTGGGGCCTTTGACCGTTACAACGAAACACGCCTTCAGGCCTCAGATACATTCTCCTGGGTACATGGTAAGCACTATGCCAAATTTGGAGTCGATACCAATTACGTACGCAATTTTGTAATCTGGCCGGGCTTCACTCCGGCGCGCATCATCTTCCCCAGCCTGGGCGACCTGCTGGTTTCCGGCAAGAGCGATTGGGGATCAACTCCGTGTCCCGCACCGTTGGTTGGGCTGGTGGCGCCGTGCCTCGCGGCTTTCTTCTGGGGCGCGCCAATTGGCCCCGGTCCATTCAATCCCAACGCGGCATCACCCTCAGTCCCAACCACATGGGACCAGGCGTTTCTGGCATCAGAAGCCTCTAATTTTTTTGTTCACGTGAACCACAGTTATTTTGGCTTCTTTGCCCAGGACCAATACAAAGTAACGCCGAAGCTGACTGTGAATTACGGCCTGCGGTATGACGTAGAAGCCGGGCTTGGCTTTTTCGTGAACGGCGACCACAACAACTTCCAACCAAGAGTTGGTTTTGCCTACGCCCCGGATTCAAAGACGGTGATCCGCAGCGGATTTGGCATCTTTAATGACAAATACAGCCTTACCTTCTTCTTTGTGCCGGCGCCCCAGCGGCCTCCAGTCATCGCTGGGCTGCCGACCGTCAACAATCAGACGACCGGAACCTATCTGCTGAACAGCATCTTTCTGCCTACGCCGTGCGTGATTGCCGGATGCCCAACACCGCCGCCGGGAGCGCCATTGCCGCCCGGCACGGTGCCGCCGCCATTATTGACGTCGGCATTTGAGAACCTGATCAACAGCGGATCATTCCCCAATAACTCACTCTTTGCGCAGGGCGGAACGGCGGTCGATCGTAATTTGCGCTCGCCTTATACGGAACAGGCCAATCTTGAAATTGACCGCACGATTGGCGGCGGGCTGACGGTAAGCGCCGGCTATTTGTTTGTGGCTGGACACAAGCTGGTGCGTCCTATCGATTTGAACGTAGGGCCGCCGGTCGGCGTGCAACCGGGCACGGGAAAAGATATTTACGCCTTTGCCATCCAAGATCCCAACATCCCTGCGCCGCCGGCCGGATCTCCGGGGACGAATGGGATTTTCTACTTCACCGATTCCACCGGCAACTCGATCTATCACGGGCTGACGTTGCAGGTGATAGAGAAAGCGGGCAAGTATTTTTCGCTGAACGCAAACTACACGCTCTCACACACGTTGGATGACGGCACATTTGTCACCTTTGTAAGCACGCCGCAATCCAACGCGCAACGGAACCTGGAGCGCGCCAATTCCAACCAGGATGCGCGGCATCGCTTTGTAGCGAACTTCACCGCCGATGCGCCGCAGAGCACGTTCCTGCGCAACTTCCAGTTGAGCAGTATTGTTACGTTGCAGTCGGCGCGTCCGTTTACGTTGTTTGTGGGCTTTGACGCAAACAATGACGGCAATCCCGTTACGGACCGCGTGGGCAATTCACCGCGCAACAGCTATCGCGGCGATAATTTGCAGACCGTGGACCTACGGCTGGCGCGAGCTGTTCACATTGGAGAGAGGAAGGTGCTGAACCTTTCCGTTGATGCTTTCAACCTTCTCAACCATGCCAACATCGATGAAGTATTTTCCGTTTATGGGGCGCCGGACTTCACTCCCAATCAGATTCCGACGCATTTTGGCGACGGCATCTCCGGGCCCAGCGGCGCTGTTGGCGCACCCAGAACGGCATTTAACACGCGGCAATTTCAACTAGGAGCGAAGTTTACTTTCTAGCTTGGGCGAATGAACAGTTTCCAGGACGGCGCTTCGGCGCCGTCTTTTTTGCCACGGATCATTCCTGTTGACTTGCGATGCGCAGAGGTTAGCAATGCGCAACGGGCTAGCGCGTCCGGAACGGCAGCTTGAATTTGTGGGCAATCTCCGGCCAGTATTCGCGAAGCACGTCCCAAGCCATGTCATTGACCACGCTATAGCCAACGCGGCTGGCCGTGGGGCCGAAACCACGCGGGTTTCCCGGGTGATAAAGATTGCTCAGCGCCTTGGAGCTTACAGTCCCAAACCATTCTGAGTAATTCGGCATGAGATTGCCGGAATCACTCTGTGTAAGAAACCTGTGCGCCAGAGCGTGGCCGATGCGTGCCTGCGTGGAGCCTTGTCCCAGCCGGAAATAACGCGGATCCTGGCGGAACAAAGCTGGATAAAGAAAGATGCCGAAGAAATCGCTGGTGGCATTGTCAGTAACCGCAGCACCGAAGCGTTTACCGTAGCCGGCTGCGCCCATCTGGTAGCTGGGATCGTCGCGATCAAGCTGGGCGGTGGCGGCATCCCAGGCTGCGCCCACGTAGTTTAGGGGATCGGCAGTGCTTTCCACGAACATGTGAAATTTGTCTGAAGCGGAAAGGGCGCAGGGCCTGAGGTCGCTTTTATGGCGCGGAAGGTGGACCGTGGTGCTTTCCAGCCGCTGTGAGAACCGTGCAACCACCTGGCTGAGCGGGCCGCTGTAATCATCGATATCAAATGGCTCGATGGGATGAATGCAGGGCTGTTTTGCGGGAATGACCATCGAAGACGGAATCAGCGAGAGTGCGGGCGTCATGTTATTGAGCCGCGGCACGGGCTGAGCGCAGGCCAGAGCACCGGCCAACATTAGCCCGATCATCGCGAATTGTCTCTGTAAGAGCTTCATTTTCTGCAGTCCAGCAAGCGGCCCCGTCCAGACCGTTTACTTTATCAATAGATGTGCTTTTCAAATGTTTAAGAATTGTTACGTTTGGCCCTGCACCGGTTAACTGTGCGGTTACCAGCCGTCTGCGTAAGTTCAACAAATCAAGGTTCTTCCTATCGAAAGAGAAAACCAGGCGCCTTTTCCGTTTTCAGGGCCTTGCACGCTACTTCCCGTCACTTAAGACACGCGTTTGTGCTCGCGTGGAACGGATTTATAATTGCTCGGCCATGCGTACGGATTGGACACGCCACGAAATTGCTGCCATCTATCATCAGCCGCTGCTCGATCTTATTGTGCAAGCTCAAGGAGTACATCGAAAATTTCATCCGGCCAATGAAGTGCAGATGTGCCGGCTGCTTTCCATCAAGACCGGTGGATGTCCAGAGGATTGCGCTTACTGTCCGCAAAGCGCGCGCTACCCCACCGGGGTGGAGCGCGAGCCGCTGATGGATTGCGATGAAATTCTGCCCGCCGCTCACCGCGCAAAAGCCGATGGCGCAACCCGCTTTTGCATGGGCGCCTCATGGCGACAGGCTCCTCAAGGCCGCGAGTTCGACTCCGTGCTGCAATCCGTACGCGCGGTCGCCGCGCTGGGGATGGAGGTCTGCTGCACGCTGGGCATGCTGACGGAGTCGCAAGCTGTTCAACTCAAAGATGCCGGCCTTACCGCTTACAACCATAACCTGGATTCTTCTCCCGAGTTTTACTCGACCATCATCAGCACGCGGGTTTACCAGGAACGTCTGGATACGATCGCTGCCGTGCGCAGGGCCGGCCTCACGGTTTGCTGCGGCGGAATTCTCGGAATGGGCGAATCCGAAGATGACCGCATCGGCCTTTTGCACCAGCTCGCCACGCTCCGTCCTCATCCTGAAAGTGTCCCGATCAATATGCTGGTCCGCGCTGAAGGCACGCCGCTGGCGTCGGAGCCTGATCTCGATCCATTTATTATGGTACGGACAATCGCCTGCGCCCGCATCCTAATGCCGCGTTCGATGGTCCGCCTGGCTGCGGGACGTAAGCAGATGTCGCGCGAAGCGATCCTGCTGTGCTTCCTTGGTGGAGCGAATTCCATCTTTACCGGTGAACGGCTTTTGACGACGCCAAACCCCGCGTCCGATGAAGATGCCGCCCTGTTGGACGAGCTGGGAATGAGGCCGATGGAACTTGCGCGATAACAGGAATAATCAATTGCCAAATCATGTCTTGGAGACCTGCCTGCTTAACCTCGCAGTTTCCGGCTTGACGAGTATATAAATATACATATAATTATATAGTGAATCGTGAGCTGCCGAAGCCTCTCCGTTGGGTCGGGTCGTCTCTAAGGGATCTAAGGGCCTTTCCATCTGAGGTCCGTTCCGCAGTAGGCTATGCGCTCTATGCTGCGCAAAACGGCCATGTTGACCCGGCGGCAAAACCCATGAAAGGCTTTGGCGGCGCCAGTGTCATGGAAATCATTGCTCCCTTTTCCGGAGACACGTGGCGGGCCATCTACACCGTCCGCTTTCAAGAAGTTGTCTATGTTCTCCACGCCTTTCAGAAGAAATCCAAATCAGGGACTTCCACTCCAAAGAAAGAAATCGACCTGATTTATCAGCGGCTGGCGGCTGCTCAACGAGATTACGAAACGAGGCAGAAACTTTATGCAGACCAAAAGAAAAACCGCTAAAAAAACTATTGTCGCGAAGAGTAGCGGCAATGTCTTTGCCGATCTTGGCCTTCCCAACGCGGACCAGGAACTCATGAAAGCGCGCCTGACTCTACAAATCCACCGTATCATCCAGGAACGCGGTCTTACCCAGACCCAGGCCGGAGGGATTCTCGGAATCCCGCAACCTCAAGTTTCCGCGTTGGCGCGCAATCGCTCCGGCAATTTTTCCGTCGGCCGCCTGATTGAGTTTCTGACCGCACTTGGTCAGGACGTTAAAATAACCGTTACTCCGGCACGTAAACCGCACGGTCAAATGTCTGTTGTGGTGGCTTGATAGGTGTTCTCTATATAATTGCCATCCGTAAATGGAGACTGCATGAAAGCGGATGTCTACTCCGGTCTGCTCCTTATTCTGCTGCTGGCCACGGTTCCGGCAGCGGCCAAAGAACTTCACGCCGCCATTGTTTATGACGATGCGGCAACGGACCTGGCCTCAGCGCGTGAAGATGCCGGCCAGCTTTGGATCACCGCGGCCGACCTGAAGCGCGCAACGCGTTTCGAAGTAAAGCCACAAGGCGTATGTCGGGATGAGTTGTGCTTTCCGCTGCCTAAAGCGCGGCAGCAGGAATTTGTTCGTAAGTCCCCGCCTATGACATGGTTCAACATGACGGCGTTTGCCGGTTTGGTCCACCAGCCGGTGGCGCATGATGCCGCTCTTGCCACCTGGTATTTTGGGCTGCGCTCCGACCAGCGCCAGCAGCTTAGCTCGCTCCAAGCCCCGGACTTTACGCTGCCTGATCTGCAGGGCAAGCCGCATCGCTTGTCCGATTTTCGCGGAAAGAAAATCCTGTTGGTTACGTGGGCCAGTTGGTGAGGGTGCCGCTTTGACCTGCCAGGCTGGCAGGCAATCTACCAGCAGTTGAAGGACAAGAATTTTGAAATCATTTCCGTAGCACAGGATACCGGAGGCGCCAAAGATGCCGGGCCTTGGATTGATCCAGTTCATTACGTCGATGCAAAACCCGATCTGCCGAAAGAGACAGTTGAGACCGCGAAGAAGATCGGCCCGCTGAGCTATACAGTGCTCATCGACGAAAAGCACCTCGTCTCCAAGTTGTACAACATGGTGAACGTGCCAACTGGCGTCTGGATCAACGAACAAGGGCGCATCGTGCGTCCCAATGAAGTTGCCTTCGTTGACGATCGCTTTAAGAATTTTACCGGCATGGATTCTGAGCCGTATCTCAATGCACTGAAAGATTGGGTGGAAAAAGGCGACAAAAGCGCTTACGTGATGAGTGAAGATCATTTGCGGGAAAAGCTGACAGCACAAGATCCCAACATCGCGCAGGCTGCGGCGGAATTTGGCCTGGGTGAACAGCTTTATAAGTCCGGCCACCAGACAGAAGCTGTTGCGCATTTCAAGGAAGCGCAGCGGCTGAATCCAAAGAGCTGGAATTACAAGCGCCAGGCTTATGCTCTGACCAGCGAGAAGGATTATGGGACGACGTTCCGCGATGAAGTGCAAAAGATCGGCGGAAGCAAAGTTTACTATCCGCCGCCGGAATTACCGTCACCAGAGAAGAAGCAAAATAACCGCAAAGGACGCGAAGGAACGCAAAGTTTTGGTTTGTTTTTGGGTTATTTGCTAGTTGCCAGACCGAGATATTCACGACGGGTAGCCAAGGGCCAAGTACCAAGAGCCACGAGCCGCTTGCTAGCTGCTTATCCGATTCTTATGCGACCGCCAGAATTCCTGCACCAAGAAGCTGACGCTGGCTGAAAGCATTGTCCCCAGAATGCTGAAGACGATTGTGATCCCGTTCCGGGGCAGCGGATGGGAATCCGGCGCGGATGAAGCATTCGTCGCCACCGATGACGTGGTTGAGCCATCGAAATTGACCGACAGAGTATTACGGCGCATGGCATTGATCTGCAGAATGCTTTCACGGTCAGAAGCAAAGTCACCGGCGGCGCTACGCGCCTGATCAAACCCTTCATCGGACGCACTGATGTGTACCTGCACTACATGCCTGCCGGTAGGAACGTCGATCAGCTTCGAGAAAACTTCCGGCCCAGACTGGCCTTTAGGCAAAATGCCTAGCCGCTTTTTGGAAGCCACATTTATATTGCTGGTGTAGACAACCGACCCATCAACTAGAACAGAGAGCTGCGCGGACCGGAAACTGTGCTGGCAGATGATCTGAAGATGAGCCTGTTCTACAGGGATGGCCGCGTAGACGGCAAAGATTATCGCGATCAACAGAATGGTAATAGCGCCATAGCGCGTCCAGAGCGGCATCTTGCGGAAGCGGAAGCGTAGAGCTTGCCATACCGAAGACGCGGCGGCAGCAGGATTATCCGCAGGCACACTGGCTTGGAGTTGTTCCGCGTGATCTTGGGCCGGGGCCAGGGACATATTGGCCTTATTTTGTCCCAGACGCGTCCCGCGGAAAAGTTACCAAAGTCAGAGAAGCGCAGATTGCCTGAAGGATTTGGATGTTTCCTGTCTGAAGAAAATAAAGGCGGGAGTACGGATGAATCAGCAAAAAGAAGGGCCGGATTTTTCCGGCCCCACTCGTGCTCTTCTTTCTAGAGGCTATTGGACGTTCACGTGAGTAATACGCGTGGCCCAGTTGCCAATCGAGCCGCGCGTGTTATTGCACGTGAAGTTGGTTGCTACATAGGTTGTCAGATCGCAGGAATTCGCGATGTATTCAGAAGCTATCCATATGGAGTTTCCATCCACAGCGGCGGCGCCATAGTCGCCCCAGCGAGGACGGATTGGGTTCACTTCAGGGAAGTAGCCGCTGAATCCATCCTGGCGGGCTGCTCCTTCAGCGGCAATGTGCACATCACCGGCTCCGACCTTGGCATCAAGAGCGGTATAACCGGCGCTGGGGAAATGATCGTTGCCAAGGACGGTGAAAGCGATCACGCCACGTCCGCTGGAATTTACGCCCACCGCGGGATAGGTTACGTTGTTGCCAGGGAGAGCGATAATTCCCTGGGTAATCACACTCGCCGAAGCTCCGCTAGGGTGCAGTACGAAGAACGCAATGCCGGCCTGATTAGCGCCGTTCACCGTGGCAGCCGTATCAAGCGCGGCCCACAGCTTGCCGTTGGCGTACCAGACCTGCTGCATGCGGGAATCATTGCTGGGCGGCCGGGTGTCCGGATTTGGGAACGGCCCACCGGCAGTAAAGAAGAAGCGCCAGCAGCCCGTGCCGAACGGAGTTGAAAGAGTGCTGTCAGCCAGGCACTGTCCCAGCGGGAATGGACCAGCTTTTTGTGACGAACTTGGGGGGACAGCATAAGTCTGCGTGTTCGCTGTTCCGGTAATCAAATTTACTGCCGGGCTTGAACCGTTCAGCGACTGGGTATTCGTAAGCTGCCACGTCACCAGCGCGTTGAACGCTCCGGTATTCGAAAACACGGCCAGTGAGCTCAGCAGGAATTCCGTTCCGCCGTTATCGGGGCGGAAGTCTGTTCCCGGGGAGAGCGCCGGAAACACGGTGAAGCCTTGTATCCCGAACGGCAATGTGGGAGCGAGCGCAGTAGTATCAAACTGCACTACGTTGGCGGGGCCACCAGAAATCAAGCCTTGCTTGGAAATGGCATAGATCTGCGCGCCGTGGAACCTGCCAGGCGTGAAGAGATCAAATTCATTCGTGGTGATATACAGCCCATTGGCATCCATGCCGATGTGGGGATAGTCACCCAGGCATTGCGCATGCACCAGCACGCCAGCTACGCGGGCATTGCAGTGGTGGTCCGGAGTGCCGTCGGTGCCGTCATCCTGCACCGGTAAATGAAAGACCGTCCAGCCGCCGAGTGGGCTGGAGGTGTTGCTCACTGCGATATCGAGGTGGTCCTTGCCATTCAGGTTTTGTGTGAGAGGGGAAACCCGGTCCAGCGTGAGCACCACATGAAACCAGCGTTGCGATGCAGCATCGAAGTGACAGGTGGGATCGGTGATGGAAGGCCCAAACTGCAGCGGGTTTTTGGTGCGATCAATCGCCGCCGGATAACCATAGAAAGTGTTCAGATCGGTGACGCCCAGCAGCGTGCTGCCATCAGTGCTGTAAATGTTGAGAACGTCATTCACCGATTCCAGCACAAAGCCATTGCCGGCGCACAGCGCCTGGTCAGGAGGCTCAACGGAAAACTGATTGCCATTGTTGGCAAAGCGCTGGTTAAAGAAGTTGAGGCCGTCAAAGCTGGTAACGATCTCAGGGTTTGACTTTGCTTTTCCATTCCCCGGCACCTGCGGTCCCTGTCCGGGGCCGGGAGCTATTGACCTATTCAGCGCTGTCTTGCCGGAAATATTGCCCTGAATATCGACGCCCAGATCGTCATCACTGTCATTGCCGTCCAAGGCTGTATCGACTTCCTGGGCCTGTATATCGGGGCTTTGCGTACCGGGCGATCCTACTTGTGTGGCCGCTGGCTGCGTTGTGCCTGAACTGTTGATTTGGCGCACTACCTGCGCGCTGCTGCTGGCGGCAAATAAAAAAAGAGCCGCAATGGTTGTGAAAAATAAATTCTTCAAATTGGCAGAACTGTTGGTAGGGGGAGTAACTTGCATTAGATTCTCCTGGGAGGAACGGTTTTGGGCCTGAGCAAGTCTAGTCCGAACAGAGCACCTGTCAACAGCGAACAGCCAACACTTTTTAGCAGTAACCTTCTACCTAGTTCCAAAGTACGAAAGGTGACGTCCAGCCGTTGCAATTAGGAAAATTGTTGAAGGTGGGCGACTGACAACCGTGGTCGCTGGGCCTGGGTTTATTCGATCTTTTATCAGCGTTCATCTGCGGTAAGGTTTTAGTTTCTCAATCACCCGATGAACGGGGCCATTCCTGCGCCGCGCCACCCGTAGACAAACGCTTCCCTGCTTTCGTATAAAGTTAGGTTTCTTCCAAGGAGTCCTCATGCATCGTGCTCCCCGTCTATTAGCAATCGCGCTGTGTTGTGCCGCCGCGATTGTTGGGCTTGCTCAAGGGCAAAAACGATCGATCACTGAGAAAGACATCTTCCAATTCAACTGGATCGGCGATCCGCAGATCTCACCCGACGGTTCGCGCGTGGCATTTGTAAAGGTCACAGTCGACGAGAAAAAGACCGGCTATGACACAGCAATCTGGGGCGTGAGCACGCAGGGCAACGAACAACCACGCCGGATGACGGACGGCAAGCATGACTCTTCACCGCGCTGGTCGCCAGACGGCAAGTGGCTGGTATTTGTGCGCACGCCAGAATCTGCCGGCCCGGCTGTTGCGGCTGGCTCTGGCGGGCCGGGACGCGGGCAATCTCCGCAGCTTTATCTTCTGCCGGTGGGCGGAGGCGGCGAGTCATGGGAGATCACTGACCTGCCGCGGGGCGCGAGCGGGCCGGTGTGGTCGCCTGATAGCAAGATGATTGCCTTCACCAGTGACACGTCCGTGGAAGACCTGGCCAAGCAGCGCAGAAAAGAAAGCCCGGCAACAGATAAGTCGCAAGGAAGATCTGAAAGCAAATCGGACGCTAAGCCAGACGACAAATCAGCCGCAGCAGAAAAGCCGGAAGCTGAATCTGGCGCAGCAAAGTCTGGCGATGGCTCTGACGCGGAGCATGAAAGCGATGTTCGCGTCATTACGCGCTCAGTTTATCGCATCAACGGCGCTGGCTATCTTGATTACAAGCACCCACAGCACATATGGGTGATCGCCACGCCGCAAGGCTCAGAAGATGACGCCAAGCCAAAACAGCTTACTACCGGCAAATATGAAGAAGGCGGTGTGATGTGGTCGCCTGATTCAAGCAAAATTTACTACACGACTACGCAAGTGGACGATCCTTCTTACGGGCAGCCTCATGAGGATGTCTATTCCGTAACCGCGGCGGGCGGTAAGCCGGAAAAGATTGCCACCGTTGATATGGCGATGCGAGAGATGTCACTCAGCCCGGACGGCAAGCGGCTGGCTTTCTGCGCGTCAGTGAATGAGCCGGTGCAGTCTTACACTGAGCCCGATCTATGGGTGATGGACCTGGCTGCCAACGCCAAGCCCCGCAATCTGACCGCAAACTACGATTTTGATGTTTGCAGCGGAGTGGGCGGCGACCAGGGCACTCCCCGCGCCGGAGGTCCGGACCACGTTGTCTGGACAGCCGACGGGAATAGCTTGATCGTGACCACCGCGCGCGAAGGCCGCGCGAATCTGATTCAGTTGGATGCCTTTCCGAAAAACATTACTGATGGTCATCTCCAGATCCTCGACATCACGCACGGCAATCAGGCGGTGGAGCGCTTCCGCGCAAATAAAGATGCCTCTGGATTCGTGGCTCTCATCTCCACCCCGACGAACATCGGTGATCTCTTCTGGATTGACCGCGCTCAGGCCGGCGCTCCACCCCGCCAGCTCACCCACATCAATGAAAAGCTTTTCTCCCAGCTCAACCTGACTGAGCCGGAAGAAATCTGGTACACCAGCTTTGACGGCAAGAAAATTCATGCATGGATACAGAAGCCGCCGGACTTTGACAAGGCAAAGAAATATCCCCTGATCCTGAACATTCACGGCGGGCCGCACGCGGCTTACGGCTTCATCTTTGACCATGAATTTCAATGGATGGCGGCCAAGGGCTACGTTGTTCTTTATCCCAACCCGCGCGGCAGCACAACCTACGGGCAACAGTTCGGCAACATTATTCAGTACCACTATCCAGGCGATGACTTCAAAGACCTGATGATCGGCGTGGATGAAGTGCTGAAACGCGGTTATATCGAGCCCAAGAAGCTCGGCGTGACCGGCGGAAGTGGCGGCGGACTGCTCACGGACTGGATCGTGGGCCACACGGACCGTTTTGCCGCAGCCGTGGCGCAGCGCGATATCGCAAGTTGGGCCGCGTGGTGGTACGCCGCAGACTTTACTTTGTTTCAGCCGTCATGGTTCAAAGCGCCGCCATTCCAAGACCCGCAAGACTACGTGAATCGCTCACCTATCACGTACATTGAAAAGGTCCACACGCCGTTGATGTTGGTATTGGGTGAAGCCGACTATCGCACGCCGCCAGCAGCGGGTGGAGAAGAAATGTTTCGCGCCCTCAAATTCCTGAAGCGCCCGGTGGTGATGGTGCGCTTCCCTGGCGAGTCGCACGAGCTTTCACGCTCAGGACAGCCCTGGCATCGCGTGGAACGGCTGGAACATATTGTCGGCTGGTTTGATAAATACCTTCAAGGACTGCCAAAGCCGGAGTATGACGACGTGACGGGCGGCGAAGTCAGCATGAAGCCCGCAGATTTGCCGGGCAAGCACGATCCGAACAAACCCCCCGAGCCCAGCACGCCTCCGCGGCCCAGAAAATAATTGCGACTTCACTTCTTGCGGTTGTAAGTGAAGTCGTACTCGGGCGTCCATGATTTGCCGCCATCGCTGGATTGCTGGCTGAATTGGCGCACGTGATCGACATCCAGTTTGAAGAACTGAAGATGGCGTCGGATGGGCGTGCCGTCGGGCTTTTGACTGTCCGCGTAATAACTCATCACGCCATCTTCCAGCTTGCCTTCAAAGTGAATGCTGTTGGACTGGCTGTCAACCCAATCCTGCATCCATATTTTTCTGGAGGTATCGTAATGGTTGAAGCTCTTGCCGGAGCCGCCTCCACCGCCAGTCCAGTTTTCCAGTAGCACGCACTGATCAATGATGGGTTGAATGCTGCTGCTTCCGGCCGGATTATGGCCTTGGGTGGTGACAACGTCCCATTCGCCAATCCAGAAATCAAATTGGCGATATTCAGGACGATGAACGCACGGGCGTGCAATGGTGTCAGCCTTCTCAATGACCGCCTTAAAACCAGGTTCCTTTCGCAATGAAGCGAGGTCAGCATCTTGCTGGAACGTGCTTGGCTGGGCCAAACCGGCATCGACGGCTTTATCCAAAGATGCAATCGCCTCCTGGTTCCGATTCAGCTTGGCCAGTGAAGCCGCTTCACGATACAGCGCTGAAGACCCGACCTGCGGGTCAGATTCAATATGCTTGTAAGCCTCAACCGCCGGTGTGTACTGGCCCAGTTTGTGGCGGGAAACGCCCAGCCGTAACCAAGCAAGCGCATTGCTTGGTTCCGCGCGCGTGATGGCTTCAAAGGCTGGGGCGGCGGCGTTCCAGTTTTTGGCCGAATACAGTTGATTGGCCTGGTCCATCGTGGGCATGTTGGTTTTTGCACCCTGCCCGTGAACAACGGCAGCTAACACGATCACACACATGAATCGAGACAGAAATGCCCTCATTAAGTTTCTCCTGCCAACCTGACGCGTGGCTTGGCGCTATGGACAGACACCACAGCATGCCATCGTGGATCGACCATTACGCTGGATTGGACACGATGGCCAGACTTTCGTGAGCAGGAGAGCACAAATTGAAATCAAAAATAATGGGATGGAGCGCTTCGACCAACTTCTGCCCAGACGATGCCGTCTAACCAGCATTGCTGGAATGAGGTGGCCAATTTGAAGTTTGCTCTGCGAAAGAAACCGAACCAAAAGTTCTTTGAGCGCCATGGACTCACAATTGTGACGAGTTGCATTCTGCTGGCCTGGATCGTGCTCTACAGTGTGAGCGACGAGAAACGGCACATCGGCTCGTTCTTTGGCAACGCGATCGCCGACTGGACCGGGGTCGTGGTGATGATCCTGGCCACTAAACATTTGTACGAGCGCGGATCAAGCGAGAGCAAACAACCGAAGAAAAAACTGTCAATTCGTCTTCTTGAGACCCTGCGGGAACATTCACTCACGGTGTTTCTGCTGGTGACGGGCATTGGCTGGGTGCTGCTGTACGCGCACTCTGATTCAGAATCGAAGTGGGGACAGGTTGTGGGCAACATTGTTTCTGAGTGGACTCAAATCCTTGGTCTGGTGTTGCTGACAAAGAAGCTGATTGAAGCAGGATCAAAAGAAAGTGATCGCCACAAGTGATGTGCGAGAGCATCTTTAACGTTTGGGTGTTGAGATATTGGAGCGATCTTGAATGTTTGTGTTGAAACGTGGGCGGTGTTGCTTCACAAAGCGGCTGGTGCATCAGTATTTTATTTGGAATGTACCGCCCGAGCGCAGGTTATGTGGAATGAAGTGCCGCTGGCGTTTCTATTTCGATGAAATGTGCGAGGCGAGGGCAGATGACGGTTTGCCGATCATCTGTTAGACTAATCAAGTTGTCAGGCACAGTCTGCCCAACAGACAAAAGCCTGAATCCGCAATTTCCCAACAAAGCTGGGGACGTAGTTCAGTTGGTTAGAACGCTGCCCTGTCACGGCAGAGGTCGCGAGTTCGAGTCTCGTCGTCCCCGCCAGCTTTTCAACAACTTACAAGGCTGACCGGCGCTGTTCCCACACAATCCACAACAATCATGCGTGACCCGGTTTGCCGGTCTGCATGATCAGGTCGGCCAGGCGCTTCTGCGCTTGGCGCTTGGCGGTGAGTCGCCGCACCGGATGCGTCAGCCGGCAATCCAGGCAAAACTTGCAGGCGATTGCAGAATATTACGATCAAGCTGAAGTCAACCTGCTTCCGTTCGGAGAGAGCGGCCTTTCTTGCGGCTTTGATGCAATTTGCCTAAAAACGCTTGATTATTTCCGTAAAGTTCGCGTAAACGCACCGAAGTTCCCGCTTCGAGACTGAGGGCGGCGTTGATCAGTCCGATGTGTGAAAAGGCCTGAGGAAAATTTCCTACAAGACCATCATTGTGATCGTACTCCTCCGATAACAGTCCGAGATGATTGCAAATCCCCAGCAACTTTTCAAAATGACCGCGTGCTTCCTGCATGCGGCCTTGAAGAATGTAGACGTCGATCAGCCAGAAATTACAGGCTAGGAATGCTCCCTCACCCGCCGGTAAACCGTCGTGCACCTGTTTGGTGTCATAACGCAGCAAAAATCGGTCGCGCATCAAGTGTTTCTCTACTGCCCGAACTGTCCCAGCAATTCGTTCGTCGCCAATTGGCAGAAATCCCACAATAGGGAGCAACAACAAACTGGCGTCAAGGTGACGCTGGCCATAGGCTTGGGTGAAACTTTTCATTCCTGGGTGAAAGCCCTTTTCGCAAACTTCGTTGTGAATCTTTTTCCGAATCCTGTGCCAACGTTCGTTCGGGCCCTTGATCCCGAACTCTTCTGCCATGCGGATACCGCGATCGAATGCCACCCAGGCCATTACTTTTGAATGGGTGAACTGCTGCCGGCCACTCCGAAATTCCCACAGGCCTTCGTCCGGCTGGCGCCAAATCTTCTCCAGGTGCGCCAGGAGGGGGAGTTCTAAAGCTGCCCCACTTTGATCCGCATGAGGATACATTTTGAGTTTGCGGGCGCGATAGAGCGAGTCCATCACTTCGCCGTAGGTGTCAAGCTGAAGTTGCGACGATGCCTTATTTCCGATATGAACCGGCTTGGATCCGTAATAGCCGGGAAGCCAGTCCGCTCGCCATTCACTGTGTTCTCGCTTGCCGGTAATACCGTACATAATTTTCAGTTGACTGGGGTTTCCCTGGATTGAGCGGCTTAACCAGCCAAGCCACGACCGAGCCTCTTCTTCAAAACCGCAATCGAGAAGGCCCTGGAGGCTGAAGGTGGTGTCGCGCAGCCAGCAGAAACGATAATCCCAGTTTCGAATACCTCCGATTTTCTCTGGAAGGGATGTGGTAGGCGCGGCCACAAAACCGCCCGAAGGATGATAGGTAAGTGCCTTTAAAGTAATCAGCGATCGTTCGACCTGCTCTCGATATGCGCCTGTGTACTTGTTCTTGGAGATCCACTTTCGCCAAAAACCTGTGGTCTTACGCAACGCGCGCTGCGCATGAACCGGCGGCGGAGCCTTGTGAGAATACGAGCTGCTGTATTGCAAAGTGAACCAATAGCATTCTCCCTCTTCGACGGACCATTCACCATGAAGGCCGCCGTTCTTTGTTGTTAGCGTGGCATTACTACGCAGTGTCAAACGGTGGGGACCCGAAATAACGGTCCAACAGCGAGGGCCTGTCAGTTCAACTTTGGGTTCGCCTGCGCCATAGTCGAAACGAGGTAAAAAAGCCGATTTTATTTGAGACTTTCCCTTCAGCCCTATCACGATTCGTATTACGCAGGATGTCGACTCGCCGATAGTCATGAAATCGGTGACGCTGACAACTTGTCTCGCGGATTGAGTGAAAGTTGTCTGCAAAATCAGTGTCCCTTGCAAATACTTTTGATTGGCACGATGAACAGAGCGAGGGGCAAGAGACCAAACGCCGTGGGCCTCAGTGCCGAGCAAACTGGCGAAGCACGCCTCGGAGTCGAAACCCGGCCAGCAGAGCCACGCCAGGGAACCGTTCCTGCTTAGGAGGCCGGCGGTGTGCAAGTCACCGATCAGGCCGTAACTTGAGATCCTGGCTTTCATCTACTCTTGAGGTATTCCAGTTAACAACGAGCTATGTCGGGCCACTACCGACATCGCATTTTCTTGTGATGCCAAAATTCGATTTGAGGCGGGAAAAAATGGATCGTCCACAGATTTTCACGCTGCCTGCTTCTTTCATTCCTTCGGCTGATCGATGCTGCAACGTTGCGTTCGCATGAATATTGGATTTGACGCAACCGCCCGAAAGCATAGGGAATCCTACAGTACAGGGATCATCACCGCGTGAAGTTTAGTGGCCAGCAATTATGGGCCTTGTAATTGCATTATGCACTCGGCTGTTTGCCGGAGTTGACTTGAAGTTGGCCTGAGTTGATAGATCAAGAACGAAAAGAACGGATTACAGAGGCCCTGAAGGGAAAAGGCTCGCATCGCCGACCGCAGTCTTGATTGCGACGACGTCGCAGTGCCGCATGTCACCGCACCCGTCGAAATACGCGGCCTGCTCGATCTTAAAAAGTAATCCCTTCTTCCAGCACACGGCAGATCGTGCGGATGTATTAACTGAATTCTGAGGTTTCTCTTGCTGGAAACAGCCAAAGCGAAGATAACCGGAAGCAAGGTCTCGGTGTTCGAGATTCCCACTGATGCTCCGGAAGCGGATGGCACTTGCTCCTGGGACAGCACGACCATGGTGCTGGTTCAACTCAAGGCTGACGGAAAAAGCGGGCTCGGATACACCTATGCGGATGAAGCAACCGCGAAGCTTGTGCAAAAGCTTTTGTTTCAGGCGGTGGACGGACGCGATGTTTTCGCTGGCGCTGCAATTCTTGAAGACATTTACCGGCAAGTCCGCAATCTAGGTGAAACTGGAATCACTCGCATGGCGGCGGCTGCAATTGATAATGCTTTGTGGGACCTGAAGGCTCGCCTGCTCGATGTATCTCTCGCCAATTTACTGGGCAGGGTCCGCGATGCTATCCCCGTGTACGGTAGTGGCGGCTTCACAACTTATAGCGATGAGCAACTGCAGCGGCAACTGGGCGGCTGGGCCGAGAGTGGATTCTCCATGGTGAAGATGAAGATCGGCAGCCATCCCGAGGACGACCCTCGGCGTGTCAAAGTTGCCCGCGAGGCTATCGGTGGCTCATGCGAACTGTTTGTCGACGCTAATGGCGCTTATACAGTGATGCAGGCACTCCGCCTGGCTCAGGAGTTTGCTGAACAACGTGTCCGTTGGTTTGAAGAGCCGGTCAGCTCGGACAATCTTTCGGGGCTGAACCAAGTGCGTTGCGGTGTCCCCCCTGGGATGGATGTGGCAGCGGGCGAGTACGGCTACAACGCTTGGTATTTTCGCCGCATGATCGAGGCCGGAGCGATAAGCATTCTTCAGGCCGATGCGACCCGCTGTGGCGGCATCAGCGGTTTCCTAGATGTAGCCGCGCTGTGCTGGGCGGCAAACCTGCCTTTGTCTTCGCACTGTGGTCCGAGCATGCACCTGCACGTATGCTGTGCCGCGCCCAGGGCTATTCACATGGAGTTTTTTCACGACCACGCCCGGATTGAGCGAATGTTCTTCGATGGTTTTTGCGAACCGAAAAATGGCGCCATGCAGCCCGACTTGAGCCGACCGGGGCATGGTCTGGAATTGAAAGAAAAAGATGCAGGCGCATATCGCGTATGAACTTGCCGGAATTACGGCGTAGCAAAACTAGTGGGTAGCGCGCCGAAACGCGCCAGTACGGAAGGAATGAAATTATGGCTAAGCAGGTTTCCGATCTCATTGTTGAGCGCTTGATCGAATGGGGAGTCGACACCATTTTCGGTTTCCCCGGGGATGGCGTGGATGGGTTCTTCGAGTCTCTTCGCACTCATAAAGAC
>JBAVLE010000040.1:0-7662 GCA_049688735.1 Candidatus Angelobacter sp.
GGCTGCAAGTCCTCGTGCCGATCACCGTTCCGTCCATGTAATCCTTCCGTAACTGCTTGAGGTCTTTGTCTTACAGCAAGACGGACCGATTTGCTGTACTCTATTTTCGGGAACCCAAAAACAAAGGAAAAGGATCCTGATTTGTTGCCGGAAAGCGACAGATCTAAACAGGTATGTCCGGTCGCGACGAAAAAATTCCGCAGACAAAATTCTCGGTTGTCCAGTACGTGATTCTGGCAGTGTTCATCGTGCTTGCTTATGGACTTTGGATTCTGCAGGTCCGCAAAACTGACGAATACGTAACACGCTCAGAACAAAATCGCATTCGCCAAGTGCCCATTCTAGCGCCGCGCGGAAAAATTTATGACCGCAACGGGCAATTGATCGTCGATAACTACCCGTCCTTCTCTGCGCTGCTGCTGCGCGACCAGATGCGCGATCTCAATGCCGATGCGCAGAAGATTGCCGACGGTCTTCACATTCCAGTGCAGGACGTTATCGACAAAGTTCGCCACTATCAACTGGCACGCAAGCCTGCCTTTGAGCCGATCATCATCAAAGATGACATCACTCCTGACGAGCGCGCGTTCATTGAGTCGCATCGCGACGAATTTCCTGAACTGGAAACCTTGATGATCCATCGCCGTCTGTATCCGAAAGATGGATTCATGGCGCACCTGATTGGCTACGTGGGTGAAGTGAGCGAAGACATGCTGAACTCGCCTAAGTTTGAACTCTATGAGCGTGGCGACATTGTGGGCCAGTCCGGCGTGGAGCTGCAGTACAACGATCTTTTGATGGGAAAAGACGGCTCTCGCCGAGTGCTGGTGAACAGCAAAGGCAAAGAAGTTGGGCGTCCGCCGAACGCGAACATTCCCGCAGTCCCCGGACAAAAGCTGAAGCTCACAGTAGATCTCGACATTCAGAAAGCTGCTGAGCAGGCGATGGAAGGAAAGAACGGCGCGGTTGTCGCCATGGATCCGCGCAATGGCGAGATTCTGGCGATGGTAAGCCGTCCGGCATTTGATCCCAATGATTTTGCCGTGCGCATCTCGCGCGAGGAATGGCTCCGGCTGGTCGAAGACCCGAATCACCCGCTGTTTAATAAAGCAATTCAGGCGCAACTGGCGCCTGGTTCTGTCTTCAAGATCATCATGTCAGTGGCTGGCTTGCAGGAAGGCGTAGCGCAAAACATGCGCGTGAATTGCGCGGGCGGCGGAGTTTTCTTTGGACGCTATTTCAACTGCTGGGTAAAGGGTGAGCATCGCGTTCACGGTGCAGTGGATATCACAAAAGGCATTTACCAATCCTGCGATGTCTTCTTTTACACCCTGGCGGAGCGGCTGGGTATTGAGAAGATCGCAAAATGGGCCACTGCGATGGGGCTGAGCAAGAAGACCGGCATCGATCTGCCCAATGAAGTGAGCGGGATCATGCCGTCAGAAGAGTGGAAGATGAGGACTTTTCGCCAGAAATGGTATGCGGGTGAGGTCATCTCCGTTGGCATCGGCCAGGGTGCGGTTGCTGTGAGCCCAATTCAACTGGCGCGTACGATTGGTGGAATCACCATGGGCGGAACTTTCTATCGCCCTCACGTTGTCGATCCTGAGCAACTGCCGGAGCAATTCAGGAACACAAACGCCCAGACCATGCCGGATGTCGTGCATGTCCCTATCGATCCCCAGAACTGGATCACGATCACCAATGCCATGGCTGGCGTGGTGAATCCTCCATCAGCGAGCCTGCCCGAAGGAGGAACAGCCCCTAGTGCTCATATCCAGGGCGTGGATTTTGCCGGCAAGACAGGCAGCGCGCAGGTGGTGAGCAATACGTTCCGCAAGAGCAAAGGCGGAGCGGGCAAACAATTCAATGACAACAGTTGGTTCGTGGGTGTAACTCCGCGCCGGAATCCTGAGATCATAGTGGCTGTGCTGTTTGAAGGCGGCGAGCACGGCAAGCTGGCCGCTAGATTGGCCGCGCAAATTGTAAAGGCTTACGTGGAGAAGCAGCGGCGCCTCCGTAATGATCCCATGCTGTTTAGTGACAAAGCTGATCCGGGATCGGTGCCGATGGCGGGAGTGTGGAATCAGCCAGATTCGATTGGCAATCGCAAATCTCACGATGCAGACGAACATGCCGACGCAGGCCAGGATGCAGCGAGTGACAGTGAGCTTCACGGCGGCACAGTGCTGATGAAGGTCGGCAGAACGCACCTTGGCAAAGCGAGACTTCCGAAGCTGGCGCGCCCTGTGTCGATTGGAATAGGGGGGGCAGATTAATGCGGCGGCTGATCTCTTTTCGCGACTTTGACTGGCTCCTGCTTACTTTCATCCTGATCATCTGCTCGCTTGGCGTGCTGGAAATTTACAGCACCACCTACAACACCAAGTTTGCCGGCGCGCACATCCGCCAGATCTACTGGATCATGGCGGGACTGGCGGTGATGCTGGCCGTAAGCCTCATCAACTATCAAGTCCTCCTGGAAAATGCCAACTGGTTTTATATCGCCTCAGTGGTCTCGTTGTTGGCAGTAGCCGTTTTTGGCAAGAAGTACCTGGGCGCGCGCCGCTGGATTCAGCTTCCCGGTGGCCAACACTTCCAGCCTTCGGAATGGGTAAAGCTCGTATTGATCCTGATGCTGGCCAAACATTTCAGTGGTCAAGGCGCTCAAGGCGAGCGTGAGGATGCGTCACTCTCTGACATTATGAAAGCCGGCTTGATCGCCGGAGTTCCCATGCTGCTGGTTCTGAAGCAGCCTGATCTCGGTACGGCCCTCACGTATGTTCCTGTGGCACTGATGGGGCTGTTTCTGGGCGGAATCCAGTTCCGCCACGCGGCTGCAATCCTGCTGATTGCCGGCGTGCTCATGCCGACACTGTGGATTTACGGGCCGCGGATGCACCTGATTAAGCAGTACCAGAAAGACCGTTTGACCAGTTTCCTGCATCCTGAAGCTGATTCGCAGAAGACGGGGTATCAAATTGAGCAATCCAAGATTGCCGTAGGCTCGGGCGGGATTTGGGGCAAAGGAGTGCGGAAAGGCTCGCAAACACAGGGGTCATTCCTGCCTGAGCCGCATACGGACTTTATTTTTGCCGCCTGGTCAGAAGAGCACGGCTTTGTGGGCGCAGTGGCCTTACTGCTGCTATACTTCATGGTATTAATGCGTTTGATCCATAATGCTCAGACCGCGCCAGACAGCGCGGGCGGCTTTGTGGTAATGGGTGTGGTAGCAGTTTTGCTCTTCCACATCCTGGTAAACGCGGGAATGGTGGTTGGGTTTATGCCCGTCACCGGTATTCCTTTACCGCTGATGAGCTATGGTGGTTCGTCAGTTTTGTTTATGTTTCTGGCGCTGGGTATTGTGATGAATATTCGGATGCGCCGTTTCGTGAACTAAGCAAAGGTATTAGAAACTGCGCCAAGAGGCGCGATCAGTAACAGGATTTTTCAGGATTGAACGTTACGCCCTTGCGTTAAAAGGAAAGGGCGCCGGCAGATAGAAGGGAAGCCGGAGAGTATCAGAAAGCATTGCCGGGCAGGGAACGGCCCCGCGGAAGGCACCCAGACAACCGCAAATTATGGCGATTGTTCGGGCACCGCAGTGTGGCCACAAACCCGGAGTGCAAAGGTGCACAGATTTTTCAAAAAAGTCATAGGCAGATTGCAGATGTTGGCCGGCGAGTTCTACTCACCGCAGCCGAATTGTATTTCTTGCATAAGATCAGATTGAATTTCCGGGCACTCAAAGCCAGTCAACCCGCGCTTATGGCGTCGGGCTCCTGACCTTTTTTCTGGACCTCCAACCGCCCTCTTTCCCGCCGGGATACACCGGAGAAGATACATGGCGAAAGAACTCTATGTCTCTTCCACCCCGCATGAAACCAAGGTAGCGGTGGTTGAAGAAGACCAACTTTCAGAAATATATTTCGAACGAGAAAACGAATACACACTGGCCGGTTCCATCTACAAAGGACGCGTCACCCGCGTTCTGCCGGGCATGCAATCCGCTTTTGTAAACATAGGCCTTGAGCGCGACGCGTTCCTTTATGTCTCTGACTTTCTGATGGAAGAGGATGAGGACAGCGATGCTATTGGCGAAGCTGTTGCCAGTTCACGCTCGCCAATCATTGAGGTGCGCAGCACTGAGGGAGAGCACGGGCCGATTGAGGCAGAGGAAATCGTGCCGCCCATGGTAGCTGGCGATGAAGAACAAAACGATACAGAGCAGGAATCCATTGAGGCTGCCCTTGGGGAGAAAAGTTCTTCTCAAGAGCAGGAGCGGGAAGGTGCGCGCAAATGGCGCGGCCGCCGCCGTCGCGGAAGAGGCGGACGTGATCGCTTTGCTGATCGCGGCGCAAATGACCAGGCAGCAGCCGGCGATCGCGGCGACCAGGAGAAGCCCGTAGAAGCCGCGCCGGAATCGCGTGAAGAATCGCAGCCGGAGAGCCAGCCAGAAGTTCGGCACGAGCGGCATGAAAGCCGTTCGGAAGGACGATCTGAGGGACGGCACGAGGGGCGCTCGGACTATCGCCGCGAAAATCGACGGGATCGTTACGAGGGCAGGCCTGAGCAGAGCTTCGAGCAACACTCTGATCCGATCGTGCTGCCCGGCGAGTCGATTTCAAAATATCAGCCTCAAGCGCAGCAGTCTTCAAGTTCGGCTGCGCAGACTTCGGTAAAGACCGAGTCAGCGCCGCGGCCCCGGCCTTCGACCGAGTACTCCATTGATCCCTCGGCTTTTGCCGCTGGGTCAATGGTTCTGCCCGGCGAGACGCTGGCCAAATACGGGAAAGACAAGCAGCAGTCGCGTGGAAAATCTGAAGCGCAACCAGAACATCAGGCTGCAGAACGCGCTGCGGAACACTCCCCGGAGCACTCTCCGGAACACCAGGAGCGGGGCTTTCTCCAGGATGCTGAATCGGCCGGGCCAATTCCCCCGAAATTTGAGGAGGAAGATAGAACCGAAGCCCGCGTGGAAGCGCCCAGAGTTTTCCATCGCAGAGAGGCGGCTCCAGTAATTGAGGAAGTTGAAGCAGAAGAAACTCCTCAACCGACTGCGACATTTGAAGAACCTCAGAAACATGACACACAACCGGAAGAAGAACGGTTTGAAAGGATGAACGTCGCCAGTGTTTTTGGTGGTGGCGCTGCTGAAGCGGAGGCATCCACAGAAGTGGACGAAAAAGAGCAGGCGGAAGAAGCCAGGCATCTCGATTCCTCGCTTGAGTCTCCGGCGCAGGAGCAGGAATCATGGACTCCAGCGGTTAATTCCGAGAACGACTCTGAGAATAATCGTGGCATGCAGGCGCGCGGCGTGATTGAGGAAGAAGAAATCGAAGAAGAAGAAAGCGATCTTCCCCGCTTTGAAGAAGACCTGGATATGGGAGAGTTCGAGGAACTCGAAGAGGAAGTTCTGGGCCAGTCCGGTGAACAAATGGTGCCCATGGGCAAGGAACTGATGGAAGCGGTGCGTGACGCACACGTCAACGAGCAAGCTACAGGGAAATACGAAGCCGACGGTCTTGATCCGGACGAACTGGAAGAGGTGGAAGACGCGTTTGGCCAGGGCGAAGAAGATGCCGAAGGCGGTGACGAAGAACACGGCGATCACGCGGAGGAAATGGAAGGGGCTAGCGCGGAAAATGGCGCACCGGCAGCAACCGGTCACCAGCAGCGCACCGACCGCAGACCCCAAGATCGTCGTGGCGGTCGCCGCCGCGGGCAGGGAGGCAGGCCCATGCGCGGACGGCCACCACGGCATCAATCAGCCCGGCAGATGCCTGCCATCAGCGATCTGCTGAAGGAAGGCCAGGAAATTCTGGTTCAGATTGCCAAAGAGCCTATCGCAAAGAAAGGCGCCCGCATTACAAGCCACATCGCGCTCCCCGGACGCTATCTCGTATACATGCCAACGGTGCATCACACGGGAGTTTCACGCAAGATCGCTTCAGAAGAAGAACGCCATCGCCTGAAGCGGATTGCGCTGAGTGAGCGCGGTGAAGCTCAGGGCGGCTTCATTGTTCGCACGGCGGCGGCAGGCGCGGAAGAGCAGGATTTGCGCAACGATATTCGTTTCCTGATCAATTTGTGGAATGAGATTCGCGGACGGGCGGATACATCGAAAGCGCCGGCTTTGATCTACCACGATTTGAACCTGGTGGAACGCATCCTGCGCGATCAGGTGAGCGGCAGCTTTTCTGCCATCTGGGCAGACACCGAGCAGGAATACGAACGCATTCTGCGCTTTGTGAGTCGCTTCCAGCCTTCATTGGTAAAGCGCGTAAAACTTTACAGCAAAGACACGCCGCTGTTTGAGCAGTTCAACATCACAGAGGAAATCAACAAGGCGCTCAAGTCGAAAGTGTGGCTGCGGAGCGGCGGTTACATCGTTATCAACCAGACAGAAGCGCTTGTCGCGATCGACATCAACACTGGCAAATACGTGGGCAAGACGGCGCGCCTGGAGGATACGATCGTCAAGACGAATATTGACGCGATCAAGGAAATTGTGCGGCAAATTCGGCTGCGCGATCTCGGCGGCATTATTGTGATCGACTTTATTGACATGGACGAACGCCGCAATCGCGCCAAAGTGATGCAGGCGCTTGAAGAGGCTTTGAAGGCCGACCGCGCGCCTTCCAAGGTCCTGCAGTTCAATGATTTTGGCTTGGTCGCCATCACGCGCAAGCGGGTGAAACAGTCACTGGAGCGCACTTTGGGACAGCCTTGCCCCACGTGCTCAGCCACGGGAATGATCAAGTCCGTTACCACGGTATGCAATGAGATCTACGTGGAGATGCGCAAGATGGCACGTCACTTTGAGCGCGACGTGATGGTGCGAGTGAATCCTGAAGTGGCCAAAGCGCTTAAAAACAATAATGGGCGCTGGCTGCAGGAGATGGAAGAACTGGTGAAGCGGACGGTGCTGGTGAAGTCCGACGCGCTGCTGCATCCGGAACAGTTTGATATTCAGTAAGAACGAGCTCACCGCAAAGGGCGCGAAGGTCGCAAAGGGATAATTGAGGCCTTCCGCGCCTTTGCTGTTTTCATCGCAGAGTGCGCTGAGATCGCAGAGAAGAGACCTTTAGTTTATTGTGAATCACCGGTTCTTCCTCTGCGCTCTTTGCGTCCTCTGCGGTTAATTCCCTTTGCGTTCTTAGCGCCCTTTGCGGTAAATTCTCCCGGCGATTCAAATAAGCCGCTTCGATCTTCAGAGGACATGCCCAGGAAATTCAAAGGAACACCCGCGCAGAAACGCGCGCTCAGCGCTTATGTGAAGCTGGAGCGCGCTGCCGGCGCTGCATTCGCCTATGCGCGCATCGGACTGGAAGAGGAAGGCCTCACACTCAGCCAGTTCGCCGTCCTGGAAGCGCTGTATCACGTGGGGCCGCAATGCCTGGGCGACCTGGCGCGGCGCATCCTTACCAGCAGCGGAAATCTTACTCTGGTGATCGATAACCTCCAGAAACGCGGGTTGGTAAAAAGAGAGCAGCAGGGCAAAGACAAGCGTTTTGTTCTGGCCTGCATCACTCCCCCCGGTGAAAAGCTTATCGCCAAGATTTTTCCGGAGCATGCGCGCCGAATTACTGAGGTGATGGGCCGCCTCAAATCCGATGAGCAGGAGCAGTTGGGGCAATTGTGCAGGAAACTGGGAAAAGG
>JBAVLE010000041.1:0-16131 GCA_049688735.1 Candidatus Angelobacter sp.
GGCAACCACAGCCTGAATGCTTTCAACTCAGAAAAAAATGATTGATTCCAGCAGGCCCTGCAAATCTGGGGTCTGCTGGCTTTTAGGCGGATACGGCTCAGGCTGCCTTGTTACCGTCTTCTCTCCGTACATCTTGCTTACTCATGCTTCCCTTTTGCATATCCGCACCCTCTTTGCCGGAGGCCTGCTGGATTGTAAGGTTCATGGAACTGGAGCCGATCTCAATGTCCTGGCGCTCGCGGATTTGCCGGAAACTTTCTGTAAAGATGTAAGTGCTGGCGGCGCGCCGCTTCTTAGGGTCGACCAGATACCGCAGCGTGAGTTCCACCCAATTGTCGGTGACCTTCAGAAAGACCACCGGCTCAACTTCAAAGCGCTGCACCATGAAGATGCGCTGCATTTTTTGAATTTGCGGCTCCGCATCGTGCATGAACTCGCGCGTGTATTCCCGGCCCACGGTCTTCAGCATTTCCGCCGCGCCCTTGATGTTACTGTCGTAGGTGAGCGGCACCTTAACTTCATCCCAGATATAGGCGAAATTCCGAGTGTAATTGAAAACCGAAGCGCCAAACACCTGTGCGTTGGCGAACTGGATAATGCGGCCGCTGTACTGGTCGCCGCCAATCCAGTTCCCGATTTCCATCATCCGCGTGTAGAAAAATCCCACGTCGATAACATCCCCGCTCATCTTGTTAATCTCAATACGGTCGCCCACGGTGTACATGTGCCCAAAGAAGATGGCGATCCTTCCGGCGATGCTCAGCAGGGGTTCACGCAAGGCCACCGCCAGCCCTGCGCCAACCAACCCAAGAAATGTGCTGGCATGCGGCACCAGCTTGGCCCACAATCCAATAATGATGGCGCCGCCTATCACAACAACGATCGTCGTCAGCAGGCGCTGTCGCCGGTATTGCTCTTTAGGATTGGGCGCATGCGTATCAATGAACTTACGCCCCAGGCCGAACACAATCCAGCCAACCACCAGAACTCCCAGCGTCCCGAACACCGAAACAGGATGCGGTACAAATGTCATCTCTCGTTGAGATGCGCCTTGCGCAACGTACGAAACGGGAGCTGCACGAGCTGCAGCCCTTCCCCAGATGAGTGATTACGATTCAGCTTTTAGAGTAGCGGGTATTTGTAGCTCAATCGGGTTCGTCAGGCACACCCAACTTGCTCAGCCGATACCTGAGCGCATTGCGCGAGAGTCCCAGCAGCCGCGCTGCCTGGCTCTTGTTGCCGTTGGCCCGCCGCAAGGCTTCGCGGATCATATTGTCTTCCCACTGCTCCAGGGTCATGCCTTCAGGTAAAAATTGACCTACGGCAGATGAAGCAGTGTTGCCAGGTTTGCTCTGCCGTGTATCGAGGTGAATGTCTTTCTCATCAATCATCGGGCCCGTCGAGAGTGCTACTGCCCGCTCCACGCTATTTTCAAGCTGGCGAATGTTTCCCGGCCAGTGATATTCCATCAACGCGTCGAGTGCGGCGGGTGTGATGCGTTCAATTTCTTTTTCGCTGTCAGCGGCAAATCGAGCCAGAAAATGATTCACCAAATCTGGGATATCTTCCTTGTGTTCCCGCAAGGGCGGAATATCGATTGGCACAACGTTCAATCGATAATAAAGGTCTTCGCGAAATGTGCCTTCTTCCAGGGCGGCGCGCAGATCGCGATTGGTCGCGGCGATCATGCGTATGTCCACTTTCAGAGTCTTTGTTCCACCCAGGCGTTCAAATTCACGTTCCTGTAAGACGCGGAGCAGCTTCACCTGAATGGCCGCCGGCACATCGCCAATTTCATCGAGAAAAAGGGTACCTTTATCAGCCAACTCAAACTTCCCGGGTTTACTGGCCAGCGCGCCGGTAAAAGCGCCGCGCTCAAAGCCAAACAGTTCGCTTTCGAAAAGCGTATCTGGGATGGCAGTGCTGTTAATCTTGATAAACGGGCCGGATGCCCGCCTCGAATTCTGGTGAATGGCCCGAGCGATCAGGTCTTTGCCTACGCCGCTTTCACCGCCTATCAGCACCGTAGAGTTTGTTGGCGCCACGCGCTCAACTAATGCAAGCACTTCCTGCATCTTCTTGCCGCGCCCAACAATGTTCTGGAAATGGTAGCGTTTACCCAGGGCCTCTTTCAGGCGCGCATTTTCATTGCGCACCTGCTGGACGTCAAGTTCTTTATTGATCACCAGCTTCATCTCGGCCATGGTAAAAGGCTTCAGCACATAGTCGCTGGCGCCGGCTTTCATCGCGTCCACTGCAGTTTCAACGCTGCCGTATGCGGTCATCACAATGAACGGCAGCGCCGGATTCAGGCGCTTCCCTTCCTGCAAGAACTCAAGACCGTTCATGCCGGGAAGCTTCAGGTCGGTCACCACAAGATCCGCCCCAGCTTTCCGCAAATGCAGCAATCCACTTTCGGCATCGCCTGCGGTATAGGTGCTGTGGCCGTCCTCACTAAGGCTGATTTCAAGCAGCCGCCGCATACGCGGCTCATCTTCAACGATAAGGATGTTTGCCATAGATCAGTTTATTTGTGTACCGGATTCGATTTGGGTAAGGGCTACTGCCGGAAACTCGACTCGGAAGCAAGCTCCGTGGCCCGGCTCGCTCACAAGCTTGAGAGATCCTCCGTGAGCGTCGACGATTTTGGAGACAATCGCCAGGCCCAACCCGACACCTGTTTTTTTAGTTGTGACAAAAGGATTGAAAATCTGTTCTTTCATTTCAGCAGGAACGCCCGGACCGCTATCTTCAATTTCCACCACCACACCTGGGGCTTCTGCTTTTTCGTCGGACGCACGAAGCCTGACGCGCAACTCTCCACCTTCTTCACCCATTGCCTCGCAGGCATTCATAAATAGGTTGGCAAAAACCTGGTCGCACAAATCGTGGTCCAGCATGACCTTGGGCAGACTGGGAGAGAAGTCACGCTTTATGCTGACGTTTTTACATACACCCTGTTCCGAAACAGTCTTCAGACACCGTTCAACAACCGTTATGAGATCATAGGCACCCAGATCGAGCTGAGATGGTCGGGCAAAATCAAGGAAGCGACTCACCAAAGCGCTGACTCGATTCACTTCAGTGTAAATATAGCCAGCCAGTTCTTGCGCCAACGGATTTGCCTTGTCCAGCTTTTGAGTAAGTATTTCCGCCGAACCTTTGATCACGCCCAAGGGGTTGCGTATCTCGTGGGCCAGGCCCGCTGAAAGCTGCCCGAGCGCGGCCAGCCTTTCCGCTCTGCGTGCTTCGTCTTGGGCTAATTTAAGGTTGCGGTTCGCCTCAGTAAGTGTTTCAGAAAGAAGCTGATACCGCCGAACTTGCAACCGATACTGCATCACAAAGCGATTGACAGTCATGGCCACAAGAAAGAAGAACAGCACGCGCATCAACAGTTCAGACATGCTGTTGGCTGTGATCGTAAAGTGCAGGTTCGCCTGATAGAGATAAGAACTGTAAGCCAGCGATGCCGCCAGGGTCCACAGCAGAGTGCCCGCCGGCCCGAAATACATGGCCGCCGTCATTACCGGCAGGTAGTAAATAGGATAATAACCGCTGTTGATGGCCGCCGGGTCGCCCGTGTGATTGATGAGAACAGTGGCTAGAACAATCTTAACCAGCACAGCCATTGACGGTCCGGGCTTTCCCGCAAGCCGTACAAACTGGTTCTCCAGCAACTGGAAGATCCCGATAATTAGCAAAATCAGCTGCTTATGTAATTCGGCAACGGGCGGTATGAGCGCAAGCCCGCCAAGAAAGAGCAGCCAAAGAACATCAAGCCAACGCGGAGTAGCGCGTTCTGTCATAGGGAAAGTTGAATGTATCACGAGTAGGGCTTGGCTCGGGAGCCTGGGCGGCTGATCAGCTTTCTTCGTCCAGTATTGCTCGAATTTTTGCGCTCAGGGCTTGGAATGTAAAAGGCTTCTGGAGAAAGCAGGAGGGATCCAAGGCGATCCCATGCCGCCACACAGCGTCATCGGAATAACCCGAAATCAGAAGCACCCTGGTACTGGGACGCACTTTGCGCACATGATCCACCAGTCCGCGGCCGCTCACCTTTGGCATCACAATGTCAGAGATCAGCAAAGAAATTGAGCCTGTGTAGCGGTCGCAAATCTCGATCGCCTCTTTTCCATTTCCGGCAGTAAGAACCCGGTAACCACAACTCTCCAGATACTCGCCTGAGGCGTTGCGGAGATCCTCTTCACTATCGACCAAAAGAACGGTTTCGTGCCCCGGCACGTGTGAGCGTTCCCTGTATTCCGCCGGAGCCGGATTCAGATCGCTACCGCTGATCACCGGCAAATAGACGTTGAAAGTTGAACCGCGCTGTTCCTCTGAATGCACGGTAATGTATCCACCGCTTTGCTTCACGATTCCATAAACCGTGGAAAGCCCTAACCCGGAGCCGGTCTTTTTGGTGGTGAAGAAGGGCTCGAAAATCCGCGATTGGACTTCCTGGTTCATGCCGATACCAGTATCACCGATAGATAGACGTACATATTCGCCCGCCGGCAGTTCGGGTTGATCATTCGAGCTGAGATAGTGATCGATTGTAATCACCAGAACTCCACCCTCGGGCATGGCTTCGCGGGCATTGGCCGTGAGGTTCATGATGACCTGTTCCATTTGGCTTTGGTCGGCACGCACCAAGCCCACATTCTTTTTGGCTTGAATGCTGATCTGTACTTCCGCGCCCATCAGGCAATCCACCATACTGCTGACGCCCTGCAGCACAGTAGCGAGATCCACCAATCTAAGCGACATCACCTGCTTGCGGCCAAAAGCGAGCAACTGGCGCGTAAGGGACGCTGCTTTTTCTGTGGCAGAGATAATTTTTTCGGCGCGGACGCGCTCCGCTTGACTGGATGCGGCGGATTCCAGAAGTTCTGCGTGGCCGCTGATAATGCCAAGAATATTGTTGAAATCGTGTGCTACCCCGCCGGCGAGACGGCCTACAGCTTCCATTTTTTGTGATTCTCGCAGTTGTTCTTCCATGTCTTGCTGCTCAGTGATGTCACGCAGCATAGCCAGATGCTGGCCGGGAAGAATATTTGCTGTAAAACAATAATCCACCAGCCGCATTGATCCATCTTTCAATTGTGCCCAGAACTCACCTCGACCGCTTTCAGACGCGCTCAGCTCTGCCCACACTTGCTCAAAGCCTTTTTCGCAAAAGTCGCAAAGGCGGGAACCGATCAGTTCATTGCGGTGGAGCTTTACCAGGTCTGCTGCAGCAGTGTTAGCTTCCAGGCAGATGCCATCGTCGGCGAAGATCACAATACCGTCCAGGGAACTCTCAAAGATGGCCCGGACAGTGGCTTCGCTTTGCCGCAACGCTTCTTCAGAACGCTTGCGCTCGATGGCATAGCGAATGGAGCGCAGAAGGAGCCGTCCGTCAAACGTGCCTTTTACCAGATAGTCCTGCGCGCCTTCACGCACCGTTTTAATCGCCAGATCTTCATCATCTGAACCGCTCAAGACCAGAATGGCAGCCCGGGGGGCTGCCTGCCGGATGCGATAAAAGGTGTCATAGCCCGCGCTATCTTCAAGATTGAGGTCAAGCAAGATTACATCAGGATGGTTGCGTTCAAGATGCCCCAAAGCTTCCACCATGCGGGTGACGTGTTGGCATTGCAAAGCCGCAGTGGGCAAACGCAGCAGCCCTGTAATGAATTTTGCGTCCACTGCGTTGTCCTCGACCAGCAATACTCTAAGGAGTTCTGTTTGCCGAGAATCCATCACCAACGTTGACATCGTTACAGACGCTCCTTCAATCTCAATGCTCCGAGTTGACGGCCACTCTAACGCGCTTGGCCGTTTTGCAACATAGCACGCAATGTTTGCTGCAACACACTTATTTCTTTTTTGAGCTTTTCCAGCAACATGCCGCTTTCACCCATGGATCCAGCCTGCGCGTTCTTTTCTAGTTGTAGCGCAATATTGGCAGCGGTGTGTGCGGAAAACTGAAGCATAGATCCCTTAATCTTGTGACTGGCTTTTTGCAGTTCAGACGGTGAACCCTGCTGGATTGCGCTTTCAATTCCCGCCAGCATCCCGGGAACTTCCGTGGCAAACAAATCCACCAACTCGCGGAGCAAGGCCAGATCGCCATGCAACCGGTCCATTAATCCTTGCCGATCAAAACCTTCGTTACTCAATGAATTGAACCCCTGATTCAATCCTGTTTCGCTCCCAGAGCATGGGCAATTGTTCCTGGCCAATGCAAAACGCTTTGCTTTTTAAAGATGATAGAGTGTTGTCCCGCGTTAACAATTCTCAGCCTGAACTTCACTAAGATAATCGGAGATTGCATTTCTGTGGCTTCCCTCGATTTTTTTAATGCTTTCGAAAACTCGGATAACAGCTCTGCTCAATTTCAGAATTAAGACCAATCTGGGCATTTTACGTCTATAAATAAGAATTGACTTAGAACCGCATAGCTGGAATATGGTTGAATTGGCCACACAGACGCGCTTCTAAGCGACCCGCAGCAAGCAGACCCAGTCACGATTTCGCTCCCTGCTATGCTTGAAAGAGGGCGCCTGTCCGCGAGGTAGGCGTAATCATTCATGAGAGCCGCCGTGTTGACTTCGCCGCGCGATGTTTCGAAGCGACCCCTTGAAATTCGCGAGATACCCCAACCACAGCTCAAGCCCGACGAGGTCCTGCTTCGCGTGCGCGCTTGCAGCGTTTGTCGAACAGACTTGCACATTGTCGAGGGCGAACTGCCGCCGCTCTGCAAAGAAATTATTCCAGGACACCAGATTGTTGGAGATATTGCGGACTCCGGCACGACACAACTTTTGGCAGGCACCCGCATTGGCGTGTCGTGGATTGGCGGCGTGGATGGAAACTGCTGGTATTGCCAGCATGGCCTGGAAAACCTTTGCAATTCTCCAATTTTTACAGGCTATAGCCAGAATGGCGGCTACGCCGGATACGCAGTCGCACGTGCCGATTTTACATTTCCCCTTGAGGACGGGCTCGACGATTTGCAAGCTGCTCCCTTGTTATGCGCAGGAATCATCGGGTTTCGCAGCCTTCGTGTGGCCGAGGTAGAACATGGGGAGCGTGTGGGATTGTTCGGCTTTTGAGCGTCAGCGCCTACTACTGGTTTTCCGGTCTGGCTGGTGACGTTTCCGGCAATCACGCCGGTATTCACGACAATTTGGATCGTACCTAAATCAACGGTGGCATTCGCCGGCCCAGCGCCCTTGAGCGCAGAAGATCCTTCTAGAATCTGATTGTTTCGAGTAGTGCGCGCCACGGCGTCAAATGAGCCCAAATCCGCAGGCACTTTGGTCATGGAGAAGAAGCCAGCTGCATCGGTGGTCGCGACAAAGAACCGGAAGACCACAACATTAGCGCCTGCTACCGGGTTCCCACCCTGGTCCACCACGTGTCCCTGCACTGTGTTGGTGATATCTGGAACCAGCGGGTTCAATCCGAGCTTTACTTCGATTCCATCAGGAATGCCATCGCCATCTGTATCCGGGTTGAGCGGGTTCGTGCCCAGACGGATTTCATCCGCGTCGCTCAATCCGTCGCCATCCGTGTCCGAATTCAGTGGATTTGTTCCGCGCCGTACTTCTTCTCCGTCGGAAACACCGTCTCCATCTGTATCTGGATTTCGCGGATCCGTTCCTGCCTGAAATTCCTGCAGGTTGGTCAGGCCATCATTATCTGTATCCGCACTGGCGACGCTGGGATCATTGGGATCAAAACCATGAGCGATCTTCCAGGAGTCGGGAATGCCATCGCCTAAAGTGCTGTCGCTCGGAGTAACGTTAATTTGCAGGGTTGCCGTTGCGCCTTCATTACGGGCTGTGATGATCGCAGTACCCCGCGAAACAGCTGTTACCAGACCATCAACACTCACTCGGGCAATTGTTGGATTACTGCTGACATAGAGCGTACCTAGCGCCTGTGTACTTAAATCTATTACGTTCTCGTCCGGAAGCGTGCCGGCTATGGAAAGCTGAACGGTTTGGCCGAGGGCCGAAAGGGTGGTTGTCGGCGCCATAACAGCAATCGACACCGGCGGAGCTGTTACCGCACCAAAGCTGACAACCGGGATGGTGGTATTGCCATTGCCGACCAGAGAGACGAATGCAGATTGAGCATGACTTACAGTGCCATCAGCATTGTTGCAGACTACTCGCACCCGGTAAAAGCCGGTGTCAGTGGGGATATTTGGAATGGCATAGCTTCCATTCGGACCGACCTGCACGCTGCGATTGGCAATCGTAGCAGTGCAATTTTGATCCATCACAGGAGTGGGCGCAGGCGTGGGGGTCGGAGTCGGTGTTGGCGTTGGCGGCGGACCAGGAACTTGGATTGTGATTGTCGCAATAGGAGGTCCGTCATCGGCGATTTCATCATTTGTGATGACTACGTTGGCTTGGCCCGGAGCCAAAGCAGTCACCAATCCAGTAGCACTGACGGAAACAACATTTGGGTTGTCGATTGAATAATTAGTTGCCGGATCGGACGCAAGATCATCACCCGCAACTCCACCCGTTACAGGAATAACCTGCAATTGGGCTGTCTGCCCCACACCAAGCGGATTTGCGCTAATCTGAAGGTTCAGTGTAACCGTGGCGCTCTGCCCTGCGGCGATCATGGGAACCAACAGAACGATGCAGCAGGCTACGATGATAGAGTAGGCTCGTCTCTTTTTTCCGTTTCCAGATTTCATTCAATCGCTTCATTTGCGCTACGACATGTTTATTTTTCTGTGTCAGACGTGGTTACCACTCTGATAAAAGGGCTGCGGACCAGTTTCTTTAAACCAGGCATTCTGGGAGCCAACTCATCGGTCCCAACGGTTCCACTTTCGCGATATTGCTCGCCAACCATTTTGTAGACCACCGGTTTATCTGAGTGCATTGTGCGTTTTCCAGAGAGGTCCTCTACCGAGCGTCTTTCGACGACGATCTCAGCCGTTCCATCACCATCAATGTCACCCGTGAAAATTGTGGAATTTGAGACCTTCGACTGGTCCGCTCCCAGCCTGGAAAACTCGCTGGTTCCTATCAAGTCAAGAAGTTTTTCAAGCTTCTGCTGGCCAACTTTGAAAAACAGGTCAGAAGAGCCGCTAATTGATCCACTACCTGCCAGCACCGCCCAAAGATTCACATGAACCGCTGACATCCCGGCACGTGGATTGAAAACGTCAAGGCGGCCATCCATCCGGTAAAAATTTCCGGGTTCTTCTGTCTGCACAGGCATTGACTCAGTCAGATCAAGTACCTGCACCACTAATAAAGATGGAGTTTTGCCCGAGAGCAATCCGAGAGAGACTGTGTAAAGGGAGTCGCCTTCCTTACTTGGTATCTTCTTCGAAAAGAGCACGACACTAAGCGAATCGCCAATCCTGGCTTCGCCGTAAAAGGCGTATAACGTTGGTTTCTTCTGCCCGGAGTCGGGGTCTTCCTCCGCTGGCATTCCTTTGGGAAAAAATGTTTCCCGATATTTCTGCGAAGCTTCTTCTGCTTGTGGTTGTCCCACAGGCACTACACGGTTCGGACTTGCCGCGCCATTATTTTGACAGGCAGCAGTGGATGACAAAATGGTCACGACCGTAATCAGGCGGAAGCAAATGATCCATCGATTCGACAAATGTGAAATCCCCTTCATTAGTGGCATGCGAGCACCAGTGCAACGTAGTTGTTTCGCGGCTGCGCGACCCAGACATTATTGACATGGTCCCAGTGCCAGTAGGTGCCGCCGTTATAGCGTTGCAGCGACTCACGCAATAATTGATCCTGAGTGAAATCAGTAGCGCCCGCATTGCAGAGCGTGTTATTGGGACATCCCGCACGACTTCGGCGAACGCGTGCTGGGTATCCGGCAGCAGCGGCCTGCTTGGAAGCCAGGGTGTTCAGACCTTCAGTTATCGCCTGCTGCCAATTCCAGAATGCATCATCGGAGGCCGAAGGCGTAGTTTGTTGCAACACTCCAGCACCAATCCGGCCATCGGGCTCACAGCGCAGTATCGGATTACCTGGAGAGCTAGAGAACTGCCGGAAATGGCTTTCCTGGCAGGTCAGGTGAAGGGTCTTGGATGGAAACTTCTTTTCCATTCAGGTAGAAGGAGACTTGATTTGCCATTTCGTCCAGGTTCGGCTTTCTTTGTGCGTCCAGCTATGTTGGTTTGTGCATCCAGCTATGTTGGGTTGTGGCCGAGGGTTCAAATTTTTTAAGGTTGCGCAAAATATATCTCTACCTCACGGCATTATGCAACTTGGTTTTCGTGTTAACACCGCTGCGAGACGAATTGAAAAGGCATCACTTGAAATATGCAATCCCGATTCGGGAAACGTGGCGGATTCTGCAAGAACAAAGCACAGTGTTACAATTTCTGCAGTCACGGCTACGCTGAGCGGGAGTAATTCAGTGGTAGAATGCCAGCTTCCCAAGCTGGACGTCGCCGGTTCGATCCCGGTCTCCCGCTCCAGTATCCTTATCCCCTGAAGAGTTCTAATTGCCAATATGCTTTATGAAATGGTGGCTATTTACTTTCCATCCATGACCGCACCATCGCAGGAAGCAGTTCGGCTGCCGGCCCAAGATGGACTTCATCGAAAAATCGCATATTGGCAGGCTCGGTCAGCCCCAGAAAAATTGTCCGGGCAGGTTGTGGCTTTTGCTTAAGCATGGTTACAAAGCTCGCCACCGGCTGCACTGATCCTGACGTGCCGATGGCGATAAACACATCGCATGCTTCCAGCGCAGCATAAATCCGATCAAGATGATAGGGCTGCTCGCCAAACCAGCAGACATTGGGCCGCACCAGTGCTCCGCAATTGCAGCGCGGCAATTCGTCCATCGTGTAATCGTTATAGTCATCAAACTCAGGACGGCCGCAACCATCGGCACAGCGGCTCTCAAACAGTTTGCCGTGAATATGGACCACATCTTCCGAGCCAGCAGCTTCATGCAGGCTGTCCACATTTTGCGTGCAGAGAAAAAGTCTGCCATTGCCAGACTCTTGATTCCACCTGGCTAGCGCAACATGCGCCGCATTAGGTTTAGCATCGCGCGCACCGGCGCGACGATCAGAGTAATACTGCCAAACTAACGCCGGATCCTTGTCCCATGCTTCAATGTTCGCCAGTTCGTAATGGCTGTAGCCGTGCCAATTGGTCCCCTGAAAGACAGGAATTCCGCTCTCTGCGCTGATACCAGCCCCGGTCAGGACAAATATGCTGTCGCGGCCCTTCATGTGAACTGTTCCCTGTCTCCCATCAAAAGTGGCCTATAATTTAGATACCTTGAGAAAGCCAGTTGGTATTGTTCTCTCATTGCTGCTTCTGGCGGCCTTGGCAGTTCCCTTGTCGGCGCAGCAGAACCCCGGCGCTGCACGTGTGAGCCGGCTGCTGTTGATCATACCCTTTGAAAATACTTCCAACGCGCCGGGAACCGACTGGATCAGCGAGTCTTTTCCTGAGGTTTTGAGCACGCGGCTCGCCCCCAGCGGTTTTTTCATCATGGGACGCGACGACCGCCTCAACGCTTTCGATAAGTTTGGCATACCTCCGGGAGCCAAGCCCTCCCGCGCCACTCTTTACCAGGTAGGGCAGCAACTCGACGCCGATTATTTGGTGATGGGTGACTATCGCATTGATCAATCCACCATCACAGCGCACGCACGCCTTATGGATATGGAGCGGCTACGTCTCAGCCCTGAATTCACGGAATCCGGACCTTTGGCCAATCTTATCCCGATCCAGACAGCTCTGGCGTGGGACATCCTTAATAGACTCATCCCAGGAATGGTCGCGAAAGACACTTATGTCGCCCGATTCCCTGCTGAGCGCCCGGACGTTTTGGAGAATTATGTACGCGGCATTACAGCCACCAACACGCAAGAGAAGATCAAGTACTTCAAAGAAGCCGTGCGGCTGGATCCAACGCACGCTCTTGCGATGTTGCAATTGGGAAAGAGCTACTACAAGGCGCGGGATTATGAATCTGCTGCGAGCTGGCTGGCACGCGTCCCCAAAAGCGACGCCGACGCCAATGAAGCGCAGTTTTATCTGGGACTCGCTACTTTCTACGGCGGCCACATGGACAAAGCAGAGAGCGCTTTCAGCGCGCTCGCGGCCCGCTTGCCACTCACTGAAGTGTTAAACAATCTGGGCGTGGTTGCAGCGCGGCGCGGCGAGAAGAGTGCCCGCAGCTACTTTGAAAAGACTGTGCAGACCGACCCCAATGAGCCGGATTACCGCTTCAATTTGGCTGTAACGCTGTTTCGCGAAGGCGATGCGCAAGCAGCAGCGCGGGAGTTGCGCGAGCTGTTGGCTATCCATGCGGACGCAGAAGGAAAAGCTTTTCTTGAAGCCATTGCCTCAGGCACGCAACCTGCGCGCATACCACTGGAACGGATCAAGCGCAACTATGATGAATCCACGTTCCGCCAGATTGCCCTGGAAATCGAGAACACCAATGAAGCACGTCTGGCGAAGTCTGATCCGGCAAGCCATGCGGCGTTTCACGTTCGGCACGGCCAGGAGCTCTTGCAATCCGGCTTGCCCGGAGAAGCTGAAAAAGAGTTTCGTGAAGCCGTGGTGCTTGATCCTGGCAGTGCGGGGGCCCATGCTGGTCTTGCCGCAGTTCTTGAGAACGATCAGGACATAGCGGGCGCGCGCAATGAAGCCCGCATGTCTTTGAAGTTACAGCCCACCGCTGAGGCGTATTTACTGATGGCCCGGATCGACCTGGCGGAGAACAAATCAACTTCAGCCGTACAAAATGTTGATCATGCTTTAGCTCTTGATCCTGCGAATGCGGCGGCGGTTGCGCTTAAGCGGGATATCGCGTCAGGAGTGGTGGGGAAGGCATCATCTCAGCATCCTTGAGGTAACAAGTTATGTGTGGTTTGTTTCGTCAAGCCGGTATTTTCAGAATCGCAATCGTATTTGCGCTGCTATTTGCAGCCCAGGCAGCGTCAGCGGATGTAGTAAAAATTGTGGTGGATGACACCATCAATCCCATCACAGCGGAATATGTTGACCGCGCCATTCAGGAAGCACAACGCACCCACGCCGACGCTCTGCTTCTGGAATTGAATACTCCGGGCGGCATCATGGGCTCCATGGAGCGCATTATCCAGAAGATTCTCGCGTCTCCTGTTCCAGTAATTGTTTATGTTTCTCCGGCAGGAAGTGACGCCGGTTCAGCAGGTTTCTTTATTCTTGAGTCTGCAGACATTGCAGCCATGGCACCCGGCACCCACGCCGGCGCGGCGCACCCTGTACGAGGCGATGGCGTCACAATGGATCCGGTGATGAAAGAGAAGCTGGAGAATTATGCTTCTTCATTGCTCAGGTCTTATGTGGGTAAACGCGGTCGCAATGTTGAAGTGGCAGAGAGCGCAATGAAGGAATCAAAGGCTTTTACCGCGGAAGAGTCCCTGGAAAAGAACCTGATCAACTACATCGCCAAGGATGAAAAAGACCTTTTTGCGCAGCTCGAAGGCAAGACAATTACCCGCTTTGACGGCTCAAAAACCGTGCTTCACGTTGCAGGCAAGCCCATACATGTTTATGAGATGACAACTAAGCTCCACATCCTGACTTTTTTGATGGACCCGAATGTGCTGTACCTGCTTTTCACCATTGGGTTGCTGTGTGTTTATTTCGAATTTAACCATCCGGGCGCAGTGGTTCCCGGCGCGGTTGGCTTCATCGTGCTTCTGCTCTTCTTTTATGCGTTGAACTTGCTGCCGTTCCGCTCTATCGCGCTGGTGCTGATCCTCTCGGCCTTTGCATTCTTTGCTCTTGAAGCCAAATTTCAGACGCATGGTGTTCTGGGTATAGGAGGCGTCGTGCTTATGTTTTTGGGTGGTCTGCTACTGATCGATGGGCCGATCCCGGAAATGCGCGTTAATATCTGGACGGCCCTGGCGGTCAGCCTGCCTCTGGGAGCGATCACGATCTTTCTTATGACCATCGCTTTGAAGGCGCGCAGAAACAAAGTCGTGACCGGGGAACAAGGGATGATCGGCGAGGTAGCCATTGTTTGCGCGCCGCTTACGCCTTCCGGCAAGGTTTTTGTGCAGGGCGAACTCTGGGATGCAGTCTCTACAGTCAATGTGGATGCAGGCCGCAGAGTGGTTGTTCGCCGCGTAGAAAATCTGGTGCTTTACGTGGAGCCAGTGCGTGAAACAATCCCTGTGCCCTTGATTGCAGGATAATTTTTGCTTTTGTCATCCGTGTGCCATAAAATCCGTTCGACTTTCCCACTCGCTATCTGATGGAGGCGCTTGTGCTCTTTGTGCTTATTCCCGTTGTCATTTTTCTTCTCTATGTTTTAAATTGCATCAAGATCCTGCGCGAATATGAGCGCGGCGTGATCTTTTCCCTTGGCCGGCTCCAGGAGGATGCAAAAGGCCCAGGACTCATCCTGGTATTCCCTCCAATCCAGAAAATGGTTAGGATCGACTTGCGGCAACAAGCCCTGGAGGTCCCGCCGCAGGACATCATTACCCGCGATAACGTCACGTTGAAAGTGAACGCTGTGATTTACTGGCGGGTAGTCAACGCTCCGCAGGCAGTGGTCCAGGTACAGAACTATTATTGGCAGACGCAGCAATTTGCGCAGACTACACTGCGATCCGTTCTGGGTGAAGTCGAATTGGACGAACTGCTGGCGCACCGTGACAAACTGAATACCCGCATCCAAAGCATTCTGGACCAGCACACCGCGCCCTACGGCGTGAAAGTTTCGAATGTCGAAGTAAAACAGGTTGATCTTCCTGAATCTATGCTGCGCGCGATGGCAAAGCAGGCGGAAGCGGAACGCGAAAAACGCGCGAAGATCATCCACGCCGAGGGCGAGTTTTCTGCCTCGCAACGCCTTCAGGAAGCGGCACATATTCTCTCCGGCGAGCCTATTGCAATCCAGTTGCGCTATCTGCAAACCCTTACCGAAATTGGCGTGGAAAAGAACACCACAATCGTCTTCCCGTTACCAGTGGACATGATCTCCGCGATTACCAGGGCAGTGGATAAAATTGGCAAGTAAGTTGATGAAATCGGGTTACACTGGGGCAAGCTCCAAGCCAAAAACAGGGACGAAAAACGGGGGATGAATGGCGACTGGCACGCAAATGGCCGCAAAGGACACCGATCAGGTTCGCGACACTGAAATCACCTTGAGCACGGGCAAACTTCTTGGCATGTTTTTCGCCTTGGCGATTGTGTGCGGCGTCTTCTTCACCATGGGCTACCTGCTAGGCAAGAGCACCAACGCAGGCGGAAGAACTGAGATCGTCGCCACAGTCCCCAGCAGCAGTGCCGGCAAACCTTATGCCGGCAACAAGGCTCCTGAAGCAGTCACGCAGACATGCCCTCCCGGATCACCGAACTGCGCAACTACGGTGGCCGGTGACGCTAGCCCATCCGCTAAAGCTGTGGATCAGCAACCCGCGCCGCAGCAATCTTCCAGCAAGCCGTCAGATCAGCGCACGCAATCCGCGGGAGCAGATGTGAACACTGGAGCTGCAAGCTCTTTTATGGTTCAGGTGGCAGCCGTATCGAAGCAGGAAGATGCTGAGATATTGGTTACTGCGTTGCGCAAGAAGCAGTATCCAGTCTTCATCGCCAACGCAACGGGCGATCCCCTGTTCCACGTGCAGGTTGGCCCATTTACTGACAGGAAAGATGCTGAAGCCATGCGCACCCGCTTATCCGGAGATGGTTATAACGCGATTGTGAAGTAGAGGTTTTTCTGAAATCCCGAACCTCGCAGAGCGGGTGAGGGGACCCTATTGCAGCGAGACCGTTCTGGAACATCGCAGCTGAGATCCTTGAAAAGCTTTTCAGTTCCCAACGTTGATGGCGCGAGCAGAGTGAATTGCAGATTATAGGGTTCCCTCGCTACGCTCGGGATTGCAGAAAAAGCTCAGTCAGTATCAAACCGCTGCTCCAGAAATGGATCGCCATACATGTGGTAGCCGTTCTGTTCCCAGAAGCCCGGGACATCGTGCTCCGTAAACTCCAGCCCGCGCACCCACTTCACTGATTTCCAGGCATAAAGATGCGGTACGATCAGCCGCAGAGGATAGCCGTGGTCAGCGCTTAGCGGCTGGCCGTCATGATGCGTGGCGAAGAGCACGTCATC
>JBAVLE010000042.1:0-17513 GCA_049688735.1 Candidatus Angelobacter sp.
CGCCTGGTTTTTCTGGGCGATGGCAAGCTGGTGGGCGAATCCATGAATGAACTGGAAAAGATTGGAGCAACACGGTGAGAGCATACGATTTGATTGAGCTTGCCGGACGCAATCTGCGCGAAGCGGGGTTGCGAAATTCGCTGACGACGCTGGGCATCGGCGTGGGCGTGGCGTCGCTGGTGGCTATGTTGTCTCTGGGGATCGGATTGCAAAAACTTGCAACGCGCCAGTTGGGTCGCTCAGGATTGTTTGACACGGTTGTCGTAACGTCACGCCAGGATTCGCGCGGACCGCGCTTTGCGCAAGCTGCGCCGGCCACGACACAGGCTGCCCCGCTTGATGACGTAGCCCGCCATAAATTTGAACAGATGGCCAACGTGGCGGAGGTTTATCCGAATTTTAGTGCCGTGGGCGATGTGCGGCTGGAAAGCGACAAAGCCGGCAACCACTTTACCGTGGTGGGAACGCTGCCGCAGTCGGCGCGGACCAGTGAAGCGTTTGATGACGTGCAGGGAAGCTTCTTTTCTTCCGGCACAGCCGAGGAAACCATCATCCTGGGTGATTTTGGGCGCGACCTCTTGAACCTGCCACGTGAACCTCGCGGCACGGACGTGAAGCTGACTCCCGACCAGGCAAGCCAGCTTCTGGGCAAATATATTGTGCTGCGCTACCACAAGCGAGAAGCCGGTGAGAGCGCGCCACTGGCGGGCAAGACCACCAAGAAAGGCGAGGCTGATCCGGATGATGTGGACAGCGCGAACGACAAACAGGCCGAAGACGAGCAGTCATTTAATCTTGTGCCAAAGACGTTGAAGCTGAAAATTGTCGGCATTGTTTCCAGCGAGCCTAACCGTGGATTGCGGCAAGGCCGCACGCCGATGTTCCTACCGCTGGCGCTGGCGGAGCAACTGGACATGGTGCAGGCCGGCGAACTGTGGAGCACGCTGCGTCCTTCAGAGACTAAGACATATATCGCGCTGATTGTGCGCGTGGCAAAAAGCAAAGCTGTCTCGCAGGTAGAAGACGAAATCCGCAAGCAGGGATTCAGCACGTTCTCAATCCTTGATGCGTCAAAGGGAATCACGCGGTTTTTTACCTTCCTGGATTTGTTTCTTGGGATCTTTGGCAGTCTTGCGCTGGCAGTAGCGTCGCTGGGAATTGTGAATACGCTGGTAATGGCGATCCTGGAGCGCAGGCGCGAAATTGGCATCATGAAAGCACTGGGCGCTAGCGACGGCGACGTAAAGCGCATCTTTTTTGTTGAAGCGGGATGCATGGGAATTCTGGGCGGCGCATTGGGTGCCGGCATGGGCTGGACGATTGGGCGCGCCATCAATTTTGCCACCAATATTTATTTGCAGCGGCAAGACATTAAGCCGGAAAATTTCTGGGTGGTGCCGGTATGGCTGGTGGCGGCTGCGCTGGGATTTTCAGTCTTTGTGAGCATGTTTGCGGGGTTGTATCCGGCGTCCCGTGCGGCCAAGCTGGATCCGGTGCAGGCGCTGAGGCATGAGTGAGAAATGCGGCTTTTGGCTCTTAGCCCTTAGCCCTTAGCTTTGTCTATTAGCTAGGCGCGACCCTGTAGGCTTTACGATATTGCGGCTCAGAAATTCAAAGGTACGGGTACGGGTGGTCTACATTTCCAGGTGCTGAGCCTTTGGCTAAGAGCTAATAGCCAAAAGCCAATGGCCGATTGCTATTCTTAACATTCATGTCGAAATACCTGTTCTCATTTTTATTTTTGTTTTTTGCAGTCAATGCCTTTGCTGCCGCGCTGATGCAATGCGGCGCAATGAAGAGCAAATACGTGCCGGGCCGGATTGGCTATTGCGCCCTGCTGCCGCCGAGTTATGACGCGAATCCGGGCAAGCGCTTTCCGGTGTTGTATTTTCTGCACGGTCTTGGCGGTGACCAGAGCTTTCTCGCATCGAGTGGCGCATCCAGCGGAATAGAAGAAGCATGGGAAGACAAACGGCTGGGCGAATTTGTGATCATCACGCCGCAAGGTGAGAACAGCTTTTACATTAACTCGCGCGATGGTCATATTCTGTATGAAGATTTCTTTATTCGCGAGTTTGTGCCGCAAATGGAAAAGCGCTTCCGGCTGGCAGGCAATCGCGCTGGCCGAGCGATTGGCGGGATTTCCATGGGCGGCTACGGCGCGCTCAGGTTTGCCTTCAAATATCCTCAGATGTTTGTGTCCGTGGCCGTGCACATGCCGGCGCTGCTCGAAGAGTTGCCGCACGGATCGTCCGACGTGGGGCTTGGCGCGTTTCTGGGGAATGCATTTGGCTCGCCGCTGAATGAGCGATTCTGGAAAGAGAACTCGCCATTCGTTTATGCTCGGACAGCGAACCTGAAAGGGTTGAAGATCTATTTTGATTGCGGCGACCAGGATAATTACGGGTTCGATGTGGGAACTCGGCAATTAGACAAGATTTTGACCGCACGCCATGTGCCGCACGAAGCGCATATTTATCCGGGTGGCCATAATATGCAGTTCGTATCGCAGCATCTGGAAGCGTTTATGGCGTTTCAATCGCAGGCGCTGGGGTTGACGAAGTGATGATCTGACCACCAAATGAGGATTCGAGGAAAGCTATGAGATGGGTGATTGCGTTTTTGGCGCTTCTGGGTGTTGTAGCGGCTTATCTGGCGTTGCGGGAGCACTATCGAACAGAAGGACAGGCGCCGTGCAGCATCAATGAAAAATGGGACTGCGGCACGGTGAACAAAAGCAGGTTTGCTTCTATCGGCGGAGTTTTTGACCAGTTTGCGAACCGGAGCGCTGCTCTTTCAGACGATGCCAAGCCCCGATTTGAAGCGATCCGCAAAATTCCGGTGGCCGACGTGGGCATTGCCGGATACATTCTTCTTGGCCTGTTGGCATTGATAAAACGGTGGCGATTGCTGGCGGCAGCAGCGGTTCTGGCGTGGTTGTTTTCGCTCTACCTGGCGCACATTGAGAAAGATGTTCTGGAAGTCTGGTGCGTTTACTGCGTGATTTCTCTGGGGATCATTACATTGATCATGGTGCTCTCGTTGATCACGCTGGGCGTGGATTGGCGGCAAAGCAGGCGAGCACGCGCGGAGAGCACCGCATAATCACCGCATTGGCTGTTCGCGGCTACGCTGCGGCTTCGTCCGCCAGAGCTTCAATGATTGCAATGTTCTGTATCAGATCGTGGGAGATTCGATGGCGCTGCTGAAGGTATTGCGGGCTGTCGTAAGAGATTGAGCACCCTCCGTTTGCGTTTTCAGCAACAAGGAGTTTGAGCGGGAGATCAATGGCTATCGAGGGAGAAGCAAGCATGAGTGGGGTGCCGCCCTTGGGATTGCCGAAGATCAGAAGCTTGGTGTTTGGCATCTTCAAGCCGGCGGTCTCGGCTTCACCGCCGTGATCGATGACGGTAAAAAGCGTGATGCCGTGCATGACCAGAAGCGATTTGATCTTATTGACAGCTTCTTCCACGGTGCAGCTTGCGGTTTTGGTGACAATGCCATCGGCTGAATTCATTTTGACCTCACGCAAGTAATTAGCGTCGAGTAAGCGAGATGAAAGTGCTTTCCACCTGCTTCCAGACGCCGGAGTTTGGATCGACAATTTCAAAGTGTCCGATATTTTGAAGCGTGGTGAGCTCAACGTGTTCGCCGGCTTTTTTCTTTTTGGCGGCATAAGACTGGCTGAGTTCGTAAGGAACGTCCTGATCTGCGGTGCCGTGAATCAGCTTTTGCGTAGCTTGCGGGATGGAACGCTCCGCCGGCGAAGCTTCACGGTAATGATCGGGAACCTCTGATGGCGTGCCTCCGAGAAACGCTGCAGCGGCATCATTGCTCAGGTGCAGCTCCCAGGCGCGGCGCAGGTCGAGTACACCAGCGAGTGAAAGCACATGCGTGACGGAATGCTCAAACGCGGCAAGGCAAAGGGCAAGCTGGCCGCCAACGGAATGTCCGGCGACGCAGAGTTTTTTGAGGTCGAGCCGCGCGATGGAATCATTTTTGTGTTCACGCAATGCACGGTAGGCGCTGCGGACGTCCTCAAATGTTCCGGGCCATCCGCCGCCGGGATTTCCCACGCGGCGGTACTCGATGTTCCAGGTGGCGATGCCAATGTTTTTGAGCGCGTGGCAAAGATGCCCAGCGTAAGTTAGGTCATATTTGGCGCGCCAGTAACCGCCGTGAATGAAGAAGACGATAGGATGAGGGCCTTTGCCCGCAGGGAAGCGAACATCGACAAATTGATTTGGGTCCTGGCCATAAGGGAAGCGCAGATCAGGATCGGGAGGTTTTTGTTCCAGAATGGCTTCGCTCTGCACACAAAGCAGTATAGAACAGCGGACGGAATGGCGAGCTTGGTTACGCTGCAACTTTTGTCACACTAGAAGTGCAGCAGCTTATTCGTCAATCAATGACTACCAAGTGCCTCATACACAATCATCCGAGCTACTGGTTTGCCGTTTTCTTCTTCTTCCGGAGCGTAAACGCGGTGGGTTCGCTCATCCACTGCCAGACTGTGGACCTTGTGCTGCACGCGGAAGTCTTCCAGCTTGCGGAAATGCTCAGGGTCGTCTTCCTGAAAGATAGAAATGGCACCGCTGTAACAGGCTACGTAAATCCGTTTCAGTCCGGGATCGTACTTGATGACGTCGCCACCATCGGCTATGGGCAGGGTAGTGACTACCCGGTGCTTTTCCAGATCGATTACCGCCATCAAGTTGTTATCTTCACAAACCAGGAAAGCGCGGCGATGTTCAGCATCCACCGCCATGCCGTGATTGCCCTTGCAGGGATGGACTTCGTACACCGGCGTTTTGACTTTGTCCGTTGCCGGATCAATCACCGTCATCGCGTCGAGTTCTTGGAGGTTGACGTAAATGAGCTTGGCCATAGGATCGTACTGCGGCATTCCGGTTTCACTTTTGAAGTTCAGCGTGTTAATGACTTTATCTGTCCGAACGTCGACCACAATTTCCGTCCTGGCGCGCTCATCGGAAACATAAAGTTTATGAAACGGCGGAGCATAGGCGCTGCCATCGGGCTTCTGCTGGGCTGGGAGTTTGGCAATGACCTTGCCCTTGCGCAAATCAATCACGCCGATTTTCTTTTCATGCCAGTCAGACGTATAAATCTTCTTGAGTTCCGGAACGTACTCCACGCCCTCCACTCCCGGCACGTCAGGAATAATCTTCACAACTTTGTTCGTTTTTAAATCAATGACATAAAGCAATCCTGCGCCAAGATGTGCGGAAAGAAGATACCCATCGTCGTAATCGATAGTGAGATAGTCGAAGCGCTTGCCCGCAGGCCCGGGCAGGTCGATAGCTGCGACCTGCTTCAGCGTAGCTCCGGCAGGCGGAGCCGCAGTCGCGGTCGCATGAAACTTTTTCGTGCCGAATAGCGTGAGCCCTGCCATGGTTAGAAGGATTGCAGTGAAAACTGTTCGTCGCATCGGTTGTCCTCCACTGCATCTGCCGCGTTTCTATTTCTTGGCTGAGTTGGTCTGGTCCAGCGCTGCCCGCAGGCCTTTGGCGAGTCTCAACGCGTCATCATTAGCCCAAAAATGCATAAAGAACAGTCGCGGCTGTTCATTCAGCATATGGCTGTGCAACGCTGTTACCGCAATGCCATTTTCTCGCAGGGCCTTGATCACTGGATTCACTTCCTTGCCCAGCAAGACGAAATCTCCGGTGATCGCCGCCTTGCCGCCGTCCGTAGGTTGAAAGTTTAGAGACGTTGCCACGCCCATGGAATTCGGAATTGCCACGCCGTTTTCTGTAATGTGCTCTGCGCGCGGCACCCCAATCTGGTAGATTCCGCCATTATTTTTGCCCTTGTGACCCAGAATCTGGTCAATCTGCTTGGTGTCAATATCGAGATCAGGCGGCGCAGCGGCAGCGCCGGCATCCGGCGTCTTGGTTGTTGCAATCGCCGAATGAATGGCTTTGCCCAGGTTGGCTGCATTGCCCATGCCGTGTATGTGCATGTACATCACGCGCGGCGACTCACTTATCAGGTGGTTGTGTAATGCGGTGATCTCAATTCCACCGGCTTGCAACTCCGCCATCACAGGCGCAACTTCATCGTCCGCAAGGACGAGGTCTCCCATCACCATGGAATTGCCCGGTGTTGTCGACTTAAACGCCACCCATGATCCCAGCGCCAGGCCGGCCTTGATCTGCACGCCACTTACGGTGACGTTCATATCTTTGCGCGGCAGCGAATACTTGTGTGTGCCGTCGGGTTGGTCCTGCCCGGCGCGACCCATGGCAGCATCCACATCTTTCCAATCTGCAGTTGCAGGTAGCTTTGCTGTTTTGGGGGCCTGGGCCCAGGTCCCGACCGATGCGAGAAGAAGAACGACCAAGAGACGTTTGAAATTTGCAGACATAACAACTCCTTTCTTGTTACCTGCCATCTTTCACGGTATTCAATACTATCGGGCTTGATGGCATGGTTGCCAGCAATTACATTGCCCCCCTTGTTCACGACTTATGATGCCTAGCGTTAGAAATCAGCTGAGAAGCATTCTGCGGAAGCACCCTACGGAAATCCCTGCCAACGCTCGGTCTCGGCCAGCGCCACCTTTATGGACGATTAAAGCTCCAAAGCGGGGCCTGTTTTCTTGTAAAAGTGGATGTATATACGCGCCTTCTGCGATCAGCGCGATTGCGCCTCCGTGGCTTGAGCAGACCAATCATTAGAAATTCTAATCTTGCATTAAGGGTTTTCTAATACCAATTGAGCAGACTTGGATATCGCCAGAGGGCTCTTTGGCGATCAGTGTAAACAGGGCTATGAAACCGCTTCTCACCAGATATCTTCGTGGCGCCGTACTTGGCATGATGCTGCTGCTTTCAGGCATGGCAGGTATGGTGTGTTTTTCCTACGATGCGGATGGTGACGACAGCACACCTCCTGTAACGGTTGAGTTCAATGGTGTGGTTCCCAGCAAAAAAGGTATTCAGGTTTCCAGTCCCCGTTCGAATACAGTTGCTCATCACGTTCAAGGCGCTCAGCCGCCTTCGGTTGAGTTGATGGCATCTGTAAATTTCTTATCTGTTCCCGCCATGGATATGGATAAGGGATCTCCGCAACTTGTTGTTCCGCTCAGGCGCTAATTCTCGCTCCCAATCTTTCTTTTTGTTCGTAGCTAAATTCCGTAGAAGACTTGTCTCTTGCTTGATAAGAGGAGTCCGGCAGAACTAATGACCCAGCATACCAACTGGATCTGAATGTTCTGATCTGGAACTAACGCGCCACTCCTGCTACGGCAAAACTCGCACAACGTTTGGATCGCTACATTATTTGGGAACTTGCAGCACTGTTCCTTGAGACATCCACAGTTATGCCCGCCGTTTCCAGGAGAGCTCTGCGTGCGACGCAGCTTTCTCCCGGACACGGGTGAGCTTGTAACCAGTGTCACTTTTACGTGAAGAAGATTGAGGCCTGCGACTACTCGCGCTAGACCTCAAGAGGAGGGACCAGAGAATAGAAGCAAATTTTTTCTCCTAAATCAAACTTCACGCCCTACTGTTGGGCAGGCCGGGCCTGATAGGCCCGGCTTTTTTTTCTACTCTTAGCCAAACTTCCGGAGGCGAAGAGACGCAACAAGCAACAAATAAAAACAGGAAGGTACAAAAATGACATCCCCCTCGACCACAGACGCACGGCGTCTGGACTGTGCTCAGCACTTCTCTCTTCTAATCATGTGGCTTTGCTGCATGAGTGTTCTTTTCGGCGCGGCGGCAGCGAGCGCTCAAACACCGATCAACCCAACCACCAACACAATCTTGTTTTCCGGTCAGGCTAACCAGGACCCGCAAGATCACAACACCAATCCTGTGGCAGGCATCATCATGCAAGGAACCGCCGTCAGCCAGTTCACGGGACAGCCCGTGCGCCATTTGTGGGTGGCGGACAGTTTTGCCAGCATTTGCCGCATGGATCCGGAAATTGACGCTCCTGGTCCGTGGCACATGAACAGCAACTCTTGCGAAATTTTTCGAGTCTCTGCCGGGCTGGCAATCCCTTTTGGCGGGCAGTTTGCCTATGATCCGGCAAGACAGTTTCTCTATTTCGTGGACGACGTCGCCGCAGGCGAAGGCGTTATTCGCATTGGCTTCAACCCGAGTGGTGATGGTGGTCATGGCGCCCTTGATTTGACCACGGGACTAACGCTGGCCAGCACGGTGGGGGCCGACAACTTCCTGGGTGGTACGGGCTGCGTACTTCCTACCGCTGGTACCCAGCCCAGTGGTGCGGCGCTTAGCCCTTTAGGTGACTTATACGTGGGCTTTTTAGATAGCGGTGATATTCTCCGCTTTAACAGTCCCGCCACGGCTTCAGAAACCGGTTTTGGCTCCTGCGCACAATTTGTGCAAAAAGTGGCGACAACGCCGGACGGCGCAACGAGCAATGGCTTGGCTTGGATCGGCCACGATCTCTGGGGTGGCGATGGAACTTCTCCGTTCTTTATCCCCAATGCCGATACCACTTGCATGGTTCCTCCTAATGCTGACTGCAGTACAGCCAACGGCACGGTGATACCCACGCTGGCCGCGGTAGGGCCAACAAATCCCATGATTGGCGATCAGTTCTTTCCCAATACCAACGGCAACAACCTCTACTATGGAGTGGGAAGCCAGATTGCATGGGTCGGTAACGTGGCGGGAGGCCCCGCCGGTCAGACGCTTACAGTAACGTATATCAACGATCCGGCACCCGATCCTGCCCTCGCAGCCGTTGTCGGCTTGGCGCTGGATGGCACGGACCCGGCGAACCTGGTGGTTTACTCGGCTGAAGATCCAGCCCCGGTTGTGGTACCGCCAACGTTGGGAGAGGCCCGCTGGTGGCAGACAACGCAAACCTCCGCTGCGCCCGCAGCCCCAGGTACGCCCCAGCACGTGGTGGCAGTAGCCGGCAATGCGCAGGCCACGGTCAGCTGGAGTCCAGCACAGGTCGCTCAACAAGTCACCAGCTACACGGTCCGTAACAGCTTCATTTCAGCTGGCGCGCCATTGGCTGATATCGTGGTAAACCCTGCACCGAACTCCATCTATCCGCCAACTTCGCTTGTGATCCCCGGACTGATTAATGGCGTTTCTTACGCGTTTGAAGTCTTGGCGACAAACGGCAATGGCACCAGCGGATTTTCGGCGCAAAGCAATACCATCACGCCTCCTGGCATCGGCGTGCCCACCGCACCCACCGCCGCAACGGCCGTTGCAGGAGACACGCAGGCGTTGATTACCTGGACGGTTTCCTCGAGCAATGGCGGCTCGCCGATCACCAGTTACACGGTGAACGTCTTGGACAACGGAATCGGCACAGCGATGTTTGTGACTGTTCCGCCCCCGGCCTTCGGCTCCAACACCGACAGCGCGCTGGTTGGCGGCCTGACTAATGGACATAGTTATACGTTTACGGTGCAAGCCACCAACATTGCGGGCTTTAGTGGCACGTCCAACCTAACCAATGCGGTAATTCCTTCAGCGGCAAACCTGCCCACGGTATCCATTGCAATGTCAGGCCCCACTTCAGTGCCCGTTGCGCCGGCGCGACTGACGTACAACATCACGGTCACAAACACATCGCTGTTTCAGGCTTCAAACATTACCGTAGTCGACACGGTGAACACAGTTCCCGCAGGCATTGCGAGCGCTTCACGCGATGCCAATGGAAAAGTCACGATTACACTAACCGCGCCGCGGGCATTTGCCTTTGGCCAAACGGTGACGATTGCCGGTGTGGCTGATCCATCCTTCAACGGTACGTTCCCGATTGCGACTGTTCCGAGCAATACCAGCCTTACGTATTCCCAGGCTGGTGGGGTCGCGAACAGCGTATCAGGCACTGCAACGATACAACCGCTGGTGAATATTGTTTCAGCAAGCGGACCTGTGTCGTGCACAAGCGGAGGCGCGGGTGTAAGTACCGTGTCCTGCAGCTTGGGCACGTTGGCTCCGGGCGGTGTGGCGCGGGTCAATGTGCTGGTGCAGATGCAAAACCAGACCATCACCAACTCCGCGACCGTAAGCGGAACTGACCAGGCCGGCACTGCTTTGGTAAGCAGCAGCGCCAGCGTGACAACAGTCGAACCTCCGCCTTCGCCTTCAAACACCGGGGTTACAACCGATCTTGCGATCACGGGCAAGGCGGCACACGGTAGCGGGAAGGTAAATTCAGCCAACACATATACCTGGACGATCAGCAACAAAGGTGTCGACGCACCGAATGCAACCTTCAAGCAGGTTATACCCAGTGGCCTGCGGTTTACTTCAGCAACCACCACTCTGGGGGCTTGCACCACACCGCCCGTCAACTCGCTTGGCGGAACGGTGACTTGTATTGCTCCCACTCTGGCAAATGCTGGCACAATTACGGTCACAGTGAACGTGGTCATCAATGCCGTGGGAACTTTCAACAGCACCGGGACAGTTTCGTTTGACGGAATCGAGGCCAAGCCCGGTAACGAGTCATCCACGGTAAAAATTGTGGGGCAGTAGAACGGGAGCGGGCTTGTCTGGATGAGTACCAGACAAGCCCGCACCAGCAAGTTCAGTGAAAGGTCGAGGGTCAGCGGGCCGCACTATGGGCCCGCATTTTTATTCCTCGCGCAAAGCGTCTGTCTACTTTGGAGGCGTGGGTCTCGTGCCTCCGGGCGGCAATACGCGCGGCGGAATCCGCTGGGGCGGAGCGGCATGTTGCAAGCTAAAATACTGCTCGTTCAGGTCAGTATGCACGTTGCCGGTGGCTGCTTTCAGCGCGTCATCAATATTCTTCTGGGAAATTTCGCGGACTAGCTGCGCCCGGGCCTGCTCTATCGGCATGGTGTTCCGGCTGCGCACCTTATATATGTTGAATCCAGAAGGCTCAAACTCCACTTTGGTGACTTCTCCCGCCTTCAGCGCGTTGATGTCCTGTTCCACATTTGCCGGGAACGTAGGCTTGGGATTGGTGCTCAACTCCGTTTGCGGCGGCTGCGCTTTTAGTCCCAGAGTTTTATAGACCTCCACCTGGAGCGACGTAACGTCTTCACCTCTCGCGGCGCGTTCCCGGATGTCAGCAGCAAGTTGTTTGGCTGTTTTTTCAAATTCAGGCTTACGGTCTTGTGGACGCGTGGGATCAACTTTGGGAACGTGTATCCGGTCGATCTTCACCTGCTCAAACTTGTCTACGTTCTGTTTGTAATAGGCCGCAATTTCGTCCGCTGAAGGGTTCGCGTATTTTTCCTGAAGATAGCGGCGATAGGATTCCGCCAGCGCGCGAGCGCGCGCAATCGTCATCAGGTCCAGGAAGCGCGGGTCTTTGTCCACGCCAACCGTCTCGCCGGCTTGGGCCAACGCTAATATGTTGGCGTAGTTTGCGGCAAAGCCGCGCAGTGCCGGAGGCGGGTAAGCCTGGTTGCTCACGTTGAGCGATGAGACCAGGGCTTCAAATTGTGATCGCGTCAGCGCCAGAGTGCACGAGTCGGGTTTATCCGCTGGCGGCTTTTGCCCGGGGGAGCAGACGCCATGCACCGTGAGGACGGGGGCGTCCGGCCCAACGGGCGGCGCGACAGGCTGCGGCTTGGTTCCGGCAGCGGCAGGCGGTTGCGTGCTTTGCACGGATGGCGGCGTGACTTGTTGCTGCGGCTGGGCTTGCGCCTGCGCCAAAACGGGCGCAACAGCTAGAACACACACGAACGGCAGATGACGAATCATTGTGGACAAATCAACCTCAATTGAAATGGATTATGACTGGCAAAATTTCGTGATTGATGGGGCCATAGTAGCACATGTTTTCTTAGGGTTAGGGGGTATTTGCAGGGATGGGACCGAAGCCTTGCAAATAGTGAAATAGAATCCCAACCTTCGCAACAGAGGCAAAGGATCTCTTACATTAGAATCCAATGGACTTGTAATTTTTGACAATCTTCAGCCAAAATAGCTTCATGCTTGAGCATAAGTATGCTGTCCGCAGACGCCTTGTCTATCGCCAAAGACATTTGTACTGTTCCTCGCGCCAGACGCTTTGCCTTTTCGCAGCTGCTTTCATCGCATGCCTCGCAGCGTGCGGCGGCTCGACCAAGCCGCCAGTGCCAGTGCCGCCAGTGCCAGGCCCGCCAGTTGCGACGCAGCATTTGTATACCCCTGGGGCCACCGGCCAGGCTCTTCAATTCGCGCTGCCACTCAAGGGCTCAACACCCACCGCGACCCTGTCTCTCCCCACAGCCAGCCAGGTTACCGCTGTGGCCGTCGATTCCGCCGGTAACGTCGCCGTAGGGGCTTTTGGCGGCAGCATCTCGATCTTCAACGGACCCATCACCGGCTCCGCTTCTGCATCGGCTACATTCAAGAACGGTACCGCAACAGAAGTCGATGGTATGGCTTTTAACAGCGCGGGCGATCTGTTTGCCACGACCAACAGCAACACGATCAATGTCTTTACCCATCCTCTAACTTCGGCCAGCACGCCCTCGCAGGTAATTACCAGCGCAAATCTCACCAACTCTGTTGGTATCGTGTTTGACTCGGCCAATAATCTGATCGTGGGTAATTCCCCCAGCCTGGCGGGCTGCAACCTGCTGGTTTTTACCCCGCCTTACACCGGCCTGCCCATCGCAACCCCGATGGTCCCCGCCGCTCTCTTTTTCCAAACGGCGATTAGCGGCACCCAGTTATTCGTTGTGGCCTCCCTGCCCAGCCTATCAAGAATCGACGTTTACAATCTGCCGATCACCGCGGCCAGCGCGCCCGCATTTGTGATCAACAACGGCATTTCCGGTGGCTCAGCAAGCGGCATCGGGGCGGCCGTGGACAGCAGCGGAAACCTCTACGCGGGCCTCAGCGGAAATACGGGCCCACCGGACATGGGCGCAATCAGAATCTATGCCCCGCCGTTTTCCGCCGCCAGCACTCCCGTGGTCACTAACGTGTTCGGCACAACGCTGACGATTGGAAAATAGCGCTGCCTCGAAAATACAAAACCGCCAGGTGATGTGAACCAGGCGTTGTTGGATTGACGAGCATTGCCGTAAAGTGAAGATCAGGCAGCGGGCTTGTTGGCTGAGCGCTCGCGCACGCTGGCTACCCAATCCAGCAGTTCTTCAGTCGGCATGAAGTTCAGGATGCGATCGCGTTTCACTCCAGCGGAGAGCGCCGAAGCTAATCCAAAATCGATAAAGCGGAGCTGCGAGGGTCCGTGTGAGTCAGTGCCAATAGAGATTCGGCAGCCTGCCTTCGCGGCCAGTTTTACCAGATCACCGCTCAAATCCTGGCGATCGGGATACGCATCGATCTCAACTGCTTTGTCCAACTCTGCCGCAAGATCGAATATGCGCCGCCAGTCTGCCGTTAGTCCGAGACGGAAATTATAGATCCGGCCGCGTGGGTGGCCCAGGATTTGCAAATCCGGATTGCGCAACGCCGCGAGGTATCGTTCCGTTTGGTCTTCTTTTTTTCTGAGCGCAGAGTGGAAGCAGCCAAGCACCAGATCCAGCCGAGACAGAGCGGCGGGATCCATGTCGCCGGCGCCGGAAGGATTCAAGTTAAGCTCAATCGAGCGCAACACGCGAAAAGGCTTTGCGGTGGAAAACAAGGCAGCGTTGACTTGCGCGATCTCTTCCGCTTGGGTATCTAACTGACTCTCATCAATGCCACCGGCAATCTTAAGTCCCTTGGCATGGTCTGTGATCGCGATGTATCCATAGCCGCGCGCAACGCCGGCCTGTGCCATTTCCTCGATTGACGCAGTTCCGTCACTCCAAAGGGTATGCATCTGCAAATCGCCCTTCACGCTTTGCGTCCATGAAGGGCTGCCTTCGAGTATCTCTCGCGCTCGCAGAGCGGTAAGAAAACCAGAGCGGATTTCAGGCGGTTTAGGGACATCCGGCGGATCTTCAATCCAGCGGCGAATAATCCTGTTGAGAGACGGGCCGACGCCGGCAAGTTCTTCCAGCGATCGATCTTCCAGTACAATTCGCGCGGCTTCTTCCGGCCAGAGAAATGCCTTCCGCGAGGCTCGCCGCAGCGCCTTTTGTAAAGGCTGTTTGGCGGACTCAGCGGCAGTGGCCAGAAGTTCCGCAATATCCGAATTGGTCAAAACGTCCATCAACTTTTCTTCGTCAGGTTCTGGGCCCTGGCCCGCGCAGGCCGGAGACTGCGAGCATGCCGTTTGGAATCTTTGAAATTAACGTCCTCTGATTTGCAAATTACAGCATGCGCAGCTTTCTTCATATTGGCCAGCGCCCTTCGCGTCTCCGGGAAGGTGTTGGAAGCCACGCAATCGGAAGGAACAATAATGTCGTAGTCGCGCAAATGCGCGTCGTGCGCTGTAAAGAGGATGCAAACGTCGGCTGCAATGCCTGTTAATACCAGAGTCCTTACACCAAGGTATTGCAGTAATGTGTGGAGCGTCGTCCCAAAAAATGCCGACGACTTCGGCTTCAGCACAAAATAGTCGGAATGATCTGGCACCAGCAGACGGGCAATCGGCTCGCCTCGCACGCCATCAATCAAGCAATGGGATATTTGCTTTTTCAAGTCTGACCGCCAATGGCCAAAATTGTCATTCACATAAATGATGGGAACTTGTGCGGAGGAAGCGCGACTTTTTAGGGCCGCGATTTTTCGGGCCATGGGCAAAGCTTGCTTAAAGAGCTGTTTGCCCTCCTCGAACTCCATGTCATTGATTACATCAATAATGAGCAGAGCAATTGATTGCTTTGTGCTCCTGTTGTGACCACGGGACGCCATCAGGCAGTCTTCTTCTTAGGCAGGCATTTCCAGCTGCGCCGTTTACGCATGAATTATGAGATGCGGGTCTCTGGTGATCCGGCGTTTGGCTTTTGCTTGCAGCTGGCGCGGTGAAGTAACTCCACCAACCGCAGGTTGACCACAGATTCGCTGGCGCCGACGAAGGCGGAACAGCCAAGGCAATACGATTCAGTAATTTTATTGCTGCCTGGCGACTTAATCCGCCAGAACCGGGGATGTTCCTGTTCAACCATAATCAAGCTGAGGTCGGGGGCAGACGATAACATAGATGCTCTGCAGGCTGGCCGACGTTGCTTTTCTGGACAGGCGACACACTGAAAGGTCAGTAAGCATTCATAACTAGCTGAACTGGGGCAGCTTGGGTAAAGAACCCGCAAAGCGACAGGATCCTACACGGGTCGGGTGGAGAGAATTATGAGGCAACCGAAGCAGCGGCCACTTCCGCGCCAGGAGTTCCATCTGATAGCACGCCGAGCATGAGAGGTGCGCCGCCATTGTAAAAAGTCTTACCTTGCATGACGATGATACGGGTGTCGTCGCCGGTGCGCACGCGGAAAGCCACTTTAAAGTCCTTGCGGTGACGTTGTGCGGTTTGCAAACCGGCAAAGACAGCTTCGCGATCACCGGAGTAATACATCAGATCCATCAACTCGCCAAGCCGCACCCTGCTGGAGGAGGGGAATCCCAGCAGCTTTGCGGCGGCTGAGGAGAATGAGAAAACATCACTTTCGATATCCAATTCCCAGGTACCCGCCTTAGTCACTTTTTGCAGCAAGTGAACGCGTTCCTGGCCGATGCGGATCTCGTTTTCCAGCGCCTTTGCTTTTTGCTGGAGCCTGGCCGCGCTACGACGGCGCTGCATATCGCTGCCATGTACTGGATAAGTTTCAGCCGGATTCACATCCGTGTGCTCTCCGCAGATGCTGAAGAAGAGCTGACGGTCTTTGAGACGGTCAAAAATGCTGATGGGATATGCGCATAAGAGCTCAAAAGTATGCCGCTCGGCGAGTCCGTTCCACAGTTCTTCCAGGCGCAGCGTTGCATCCCGCTTGCCTTCCGCCCACAAAAGGGCGACCATTTCTCCATAAGCAACCAGGCGGTGGCCCGGCTTTGTGCGTGCGGCAGCATGGCTTACCAGTTTCCCTACAGTAGCGTCGAACTTCTGCATATCGGGCCCACCACCGACCATAAATTGTGCCAGGGTGGCGGCCGCGTCCAACTGAATGAAGAGACCTGCTTCAAGGGCAGCAGAGACGTTTATTTTGCGTAGGCGTAGCTCTTCCGCCAGAGCATCGCGATGAGCGTTGGTCGCAATTACGATGGCAATATCGCCGCTCTCCAGAGCATTACCGATATCCTGGCCCAGAGATTCAATCAATTCTGAGTCTTTCTCGTAAAATTTCACGGCATGTCGGCAAACATGCGGTACTGCGTGTACCTGGATTTCAGCGGTTTGGCGATTAGGCATTGGCTGACAAACTCCCCCGTGTAGATATGATGCAGGATATGCGCCGGTAAAAAACTTATTTTGGTTGCTCGATTACGGCCGTGCGCTCATCTCCCTGCACGACCGGAAGGTATTATATCGTGACAAGAGAGATGACATTTACATTTTATAATGATAATATGCCCGCGGGATGGCAAAAAAAAAGAGGGCGGTCGAGAAAGATGACTCGGCTAATGGACTCTGGATTTCCCCAAAGTCACCGCTCAAAGGCCCGGCGGGCGAGCGAGCCTGGGAAAACCGAGCCGGTGGGATTCCCAATGCCGCCAGATTTCTTGAGTTAGCAGACCTGGCGCTGGGACTGAAAAAGCCAGAGCCGTACAAGAAAAGAGCCGCAATTAGCACGCATTTGACGGTTAAGAAAGATCCCTACACAGAACAAGAATAGCGCTGCGCTGACAGGTAAAAAATTCCTCTAACGTCATCCCTAACCATTTGCATTTAGTGATTGGTGATTTCCTTCACGTAGCTGAGGAACCGCTGAGGATCGCTCGAATCAAGATTATATTCGGCAGTTTTTAGCGGTGATTCATTGGGTCTTTGTAAAGCCAGGATGGGCGTTGCACACACTCCTCGCAATTGCCTCACAATCGTGGCTTTATCTTCCGGCGGGATAGAGTGCCCCATGATGACCAGATCAAAATCTCGTTTTTCACAGGCCTGAATGGCAGCGGAAAAGCCAACCGCTGACTCCACTTCATATCCTGCATGGGCGAGCATCAGCTCCCTGGTCTGCAATAAAGATTGGTCGTACGAGATGGACAGTATGCGCGGCATAAACAAACAAACCTTACCAGGATAAATAGGGGTCAAGAGAAGATTGCCAGAATCGCCGAAACTAAAAGCCCCAACCTTTTCACCGCGGATAAAACCGAAATCTCTCCGAAACCGAATGTTAAAAAGAAGACCAGAGCAGTTATGTCTCTGGTCTCTTGAGGGGTGCCGGCCAAAGCTTTCCGGGGACTTGTGGCCTTATCTGCGCGATTTAGGATGAAACCGGATTCATAATAGTAGAGGCGAGAATCGCGGCCGGAAATATAGGCCAAGGTCATAAAATTTTAAATTTCTCGTGAACAAAAAGCACTGGCGTCCAAGCGCTCAAAACATCCAGCCACCTTTCCCCAAAATCTTGATCAATAAAATGTTGCCAACCGATATTAATGATTGTGGGTGGCTGCGGATGAGCGGCCATCGTTTGAGCGCCATTTGCCAGTCCTCAGTCAGAGTACTCGGTCAACCCTGAAGCCGGGCTC
>JBAVLE010000043.1:0-9479 GCA_049688735.1 Candidatus Angelobacter sp.
GCGCGGGGAGGCGGCATGCCAATACAGGTCGAAACCATATGGCAAAGCCCAGAGAAACTAATAACTCATCAAGTAACCGGGGCGGCTGGGCTGAAATGCTCGCGATCTGGCTGCGGAGCAAATAACAATACCGACATGGGATAGAGTGCCTACCACATCGATAATCTGATATTTAAGAACACTATCCAGAGCACTAGACAGAGTGTGTTCATTGTACCGTCCGTATTCAGACAAACCCAGGATGGCGTTGTCATCTGTACCCTTCATTGTCACACAAAGTGAGAAGCCGGGTTGTTGAAGCCTGTTGCAGAAAAGGCTTCTGATCAAATCAAACTTCTACACCGTCGGCCATAACCTATCCAACATTTCGCTGCCACGCATGATTTTTGCGTGAAAGGTTTTCTAGTTTTTGGTCATTAGGGGCAGCAGAGCAGGAATACATGTGCAATGGCCTGTGTGTGGCGAATGCGTACTTCGGAATATTTGTTCCGTAGTGAGCGTTCTGTTCACGAACAAGGCTAAAACGATAGAGCGAGAGTTGATCACGAGCTGTTTGGAGGAAAAATGAGGGGAATGCAGGCGAAAAAGATACAGCAGAACCTACAGAAGCGGAAGCACTTGTTTGTGGCAATCATGCCTGCATTACTCGTGTTCTTCTCTATGCAGGCGGCGGCACAGAATCAGGCTTCGGTGCAAGTAAATGGTGAAACAGGCCGTCACATTGCTATTAGCGATTCTCAGGCGATCTCTGTTGATTTCGTAGGTTCCCAGGATGCGGTCCAGTCTCTACAATCCGGGCAAGCCCAGCCACTCTCACTGGATCGGGGTGATTTCGATGAAGACGGAATTGAAGACCTTGTCGCCGGATATTCTTCACCGAAAGGCAAGGGGATGGTGGTTTTGTTCAGAGGGAATTTGGATGCATTTGCTCCGCAGAGTGAGGGTTCCTGGCTGGCGATAGGAAGGGGACAGTTCCCGCCGACTTTTCTTAGCATTGGAGCGACATTCCCGTTATCGGCAGCTGCTGACTTCCTTGGGGCGGGAAATTTCCTCGGCAGTGGACATCTAGATGTGGTCGCCGCCGCAAGAGGCGGCAACACGTTGTACTTTCTTGCGGGGAATGGCAGCGGGAACTTAGGCGTTCCCGAACCCATTCAATTGCCGGGGGCTCTTTCAGCGATGGCAGCCGGGAGATTTGGCGCAAGCAATTCCCGCTCGACCGTGATCGTGGGAGTCAGTGGTCCAAAACCCGCTGTCCTGGTTTACTCAGGATCCAGTCAAGGACTGTCTCCCACAGGCCAGTTCGCGTTGAATGCGCCGGCCACCTCTTTTGCTTTCGACGATGTTGATGGGGATGGCCAGCCCGATGTGATCATGGTTACCGGCCGGCGCATTTCCATTCTGCACGCATCAGGCCCTGGCGGCAAACCGCAACTCGAAACGCTTTCACTGCCCATTTCTGCTGTGGCAGTCACCACCGGCTTTTTTGTGCACGACCGCGGCTGGAGACGGCAAATCGCCGTTCTGGATGCCGCGGGCTCAGTCCACGTGGTGGCGCACGGTGGATTCGATTCACGCGGATGGACCAAAGCGGAAGTTGCCATTATGCGTAACGCCCTGCGGAATGGACGGCCGAATCCTTTCGCGCGCACAGAAGCCGGGCCGGCTACGGACGGATGGAAGATTGTGGAAACATTGCCCGCCATCGCGTCTGCTCGTAGCTCGGGCGCAATCATGGTATCGTCCCGCATCTTTGGACAGGGTACCGATGATGTGCTGGTCCTTGACTCCGACTCAGGGAAGATCGCGGTTGCAACCCATCCTAGGGTCACCCACGGGGCCAGTTCATTCATCCCCGCTAAGCTCTCCACACGGCTTTATTCCGCGGGAGCTCCGGTCGCGGCGCTGTCATTTCCCGTCAACGTGGACGCGCGTGAGGGACTGGTCGTGCTTCACCGTGGCCAAACCATGCCCGCCGTAATGATGCCAGCCGCAGTTGGATCTTTGACAAGCCAGTCGACTCAGGAGGCGAAATGAACTCACATATTTCGGTTGGCCAACGATTTCTGCAGTGGAACAGCAACGGCGAAAATTTCGGGGGAATGCTCGTGAAATCCCTACGCTGGCATGGCGGGAGTACGAGGAGACGGTCTGTGAGCACAACTGTTAATTGGGCGTGCGCCGTTCTGTGCGTGCTGGTTCTCTTCTGCTCCGCAGCGCAAGCGCTGCCCAGCGTTACCGGCTTTTTGGTGAATGGCGTAGCTGCTACCAGTGGCCCGATCGGGGCGAACCTCACCATTCAAGGATCCGGGTTTGGCACTACTCAAGGCTTTAGTACGGCGACGTTGAACGGAATCGCGGTGGCCGGAAACGGTGTGAAGCCAGTGAGTTGGAGCAACACCGCCATCGTGGTGGTGGTCCCCACCAATGCCACTAGCGGACCGGTGGTGGTAAAGGTCAGTAGCACGTCCAGCAATAGCGTGAACTTTACCGTCTCGCCAGCCATCAACAGCTTGTCCCCGGCCTCGGGGGATCACGGGACGTCAGTGACGATCACGGGCTCCAATTTTGCGACACAGACAAGCAATACCGTGAAATTCAACGGCACGGCCACCACACCCACGACTTGGAGCAGCACGAAAATCATAGCTCCCGTGCCCTTCACAACCAGCGGGAAAGTCGTGGTCACAGTGAGCGGAGCGCAAAGCAACGGTGTGAATTTCACCATCGCAGCGCCGCCTCCAGCCGGTACCCTGCGGACAGGCACGTACTTTGTCAATCGCACGGATGATCCGGGGGTTCCGGTGGATGCGTCCAGCAATCCCCTGTTGGCCCAGTTCTGCCAGAACACCAGCAACACCGATACGTCGTCTCCCTGCAGCTTGCGCGAGGCGGTGGTAGAAGCCAACGGCGACGCCAATGACACCAGCACCTCGCCGGATACGATCATGCTGGGGTCAGCCACCTATCATCTCTCGATTGCAGGCACGGGAACGATCAACGCCACGACCGGTCATCTCGATATCACCAACCCAGTGACCATTGTGGGGACCGGCGCCAGCACGATCATCCAGGGGGATGCCACGTTGCAGGATCAAATCTTCCTGATCGACGCAGCCGAAGAAGGATCGATCGGCTTTCCGGTGGCCTTCAGCAATCTGGTGATCCAGGGCGGGCACGCCAATCCGGCCGGCTTGGGAGTAACTTCCGGTGGCGGCATGCTCTGGGAAGCGGGGACTGATGGAACCGGGCAACTGAAGCTCACCAATGTCAACCTCAACGGCAACACTGCCACGGATCCGGGCAGTCCGGGGCTGGACGATGGCGGAGCCATGGCGCTGTTTAACACGGCTCCGGTAACGACGCCGGCACAAGTGACGATAACCTCCGGCAGCACCATCGCGAACAACCAGGCTCTGGATGCAGGCGGCGGCGTTGCTCTCAAAGGGGCGATCAGTCTGACGCTGAGCAATTCAACGGTAAGCGGCAATAAGGCGCTGGGAGGCGGAATCCAGCAAGGCGGCGGCCTATTTGTGTGTGTGTGCAACAATGCGCCGACCGGGGCGACTTCGAGTCCGTCACTGATACAGAGCAGCACTATTTCTGGGAACGTTGCGGGCTCCGGCAGTCTGGGTGAAGGCGGAGCTTTGTGGACGAACCAGGCCCTGACCATCAATCAAGGCAGCGTGATTAGCGGCAACAGCTCCGGAGGGGCGGGCGGCGGAATCGCCACTGCCCTGGCCGGCGCTACCGATCAGGTAGTAATCTCCTCGTCATCGATCACAGGCAACAGCACCTCGGGCAGCGGCGGCGGAGTTGAGATCGATGCCAACAGCAAAGCCAATCTTCAGCTCAGTTTCAATCGCATTGTCGGCAACAGCGCCTCCGGCGGCGGTAGCGGGGTATCCAACCTGGGGACGGGAACCGTGAGCGCCACTGACAATTGGTGGGGCTGCAATCAGGGGCCTGGGCTGTCACCCTGCGACCTCGCCAGCGGGTCTGTGTCGCTGAAGAACGGGAATAACCAGGATGCATGGATTACTCTCAGGAATGTTTTCAGCACCAGCCAGATTAACGTCGCCAATACTGTGACGGTAACGGCAAGTGTTCTTCAGGATAACAATAATAATCCGCTTCCCGCCAGCAATCTTGGAACCTTGGTCAACCTGCCGGCTACCGGATCCATTTTCAGCAACCCGGTCAGTGGCACACTCTCCAACGTGCAGAACCAGATTCAATCCAACGGCCAGGCCACAGCGACCTTCACCGCCACAGCCGCGGGCACCGGCAGTGTAATTGCGAGCTTGGACCAGGCGACAGTCACACCAACCATCACCATAACCGCGCCGGTGGCGAGTCTGTCCCCGACCAGTCTGAGCTTCGGCAATCAGAATGTGGGTACGACCAGCGGGGCGCAGACAGTGACGCTGAGCAACACCGGCACCGCTTCGCTGGCGATCGCCAGCATCGCGGCCAGCGGTGATTTCGCGCAAACGAACAATTGCGGAACCAGCCTGGCGGTGAATGCCATTTGCGCGATTAGTGTCACGTTTACTCCCGCTGCGACCGGGTCGCGCACGGGGACGGTTCAGGTGATCGACAATGCCGCGGGAAGCCCACAGTCGGTGAGCCTGAGCGGAACGGGCACGGCGCCGACAGCGATCCTGTCACCGACGGGCCTGAACTTTGGCAACCAGCAAGTGGGTACGACCAGCGGGGCGCAGACAGTGACGCTGAGCAACACCGGCACCGCTCCACTGGCGATCGCCAGCATTGCCGCCAGCGGTGATTTCGCGCAAACGAACAATTGCGGAACCAGTCTGGCGGTAGGAGTCAATTGTACGATCACGGTTACCTTCACACCGACGGCAATCGGATCGCGGAGTGGGATAGTGAGCATGACCGACAACGCAACAGGGAGTCCGCAGACTGTAAGCTTGAGCGGAACGGGAACAGCCCCGGTGGTGAGCCTCTCACCGACAAGTCGAAGCTGGTCTCAGCACGTGGATACGACCTCCGCGCCGGGGACATTCACGCTTAGCAACACTGGCAACGGGCCACTGACCATCACAGGGTTTGCAATCGACGGGCCGGACTTTACCCTGTTCAACAACACCTGCGGAAGCACGTTGGCGGCGGGAGCCAGTTGCACGTTTCAGGTGTCGTTCACGCCGGGGTTTGTCGGAATAGAGACTGGATCGGTGACCGTCTCCGACAACGCTGCCGGGAGTCCGCAGAGCGTGAGCCTGAACGGGACGGGTGTCGCCGGCACATGCATGCTGGTCACCCCGAACGGCGTAGTCCCGATTACATGCGCCCAGGTGTCACCTCAGCCTACGAAGTAAGAAAGGCGCAACATGCTTGTTGATTCGCAAAGTGATGTGGAGGAAGGCGCGTGTAACAAGCAGATTTCCACTGCTCAAAGACTGGATAGCGCAACCATAGCTTTGTCGTTGAAGACCGTCGCTTGGGCTACCGATGAATCTTGTTGGGCCACGTTCGGCAGGAGATAGATCAATGAACGTACTACGTGCGCAGAATGCGGGGATAACAAAACCGTTGAGCGCGGTCGCGAGGCCAATTTGTACGATCTTGGGCGTGCTGGTTCTCTTCTCGAGTGTCGCCGCAGCGAGCCCAGTCATTACCGGCTTTCTGGTGAATGGCGTAGCGTCCAACACCGGTCCAATCGGCGCGACCTTGACGATCCAAGGATCGGGCTTCGGAGCGACCCAAGGCTTCAGTACGGCAACACTGAACGGAATTGCGGTAGCGGGGAACGGAGTGAGGCCGACGAGTTGGAGCGATACCAGCATCGTGGCGCCCATTCCCACAACGGCCACCAGCGGTCCTGTGGTGGTCAAGGTTTCCGGCGTCTCGAGCAATGCCGTGAATTTCAATATTGGTGCGCTGATCAGTTCGATTTCGGCCGCGACGGCGCCGGTGGGAACCACGATCACGCTCACCGGGGCGGGATTTGGCACTGCCGGAGGAACTGTCACATTCGGCGGCGCCACCGCAACCATCTCCAGCTGGACCGCTTCCAGCATACAGGCCCAAGTGCCTAACGCAGCCAACACAGGTTCAGTCACAGTGTCGGTGGGTGGTCAAGCGAGCAACGGGGTAGCGTTCACGCCTATGCCGGTCACCACAGGGATATCTCCAACTTCGGGCGTCAGCGGCGCGTCGGTGACGATTACGGGAACCGGATTTGGGTCCTCTCATGGATCCGTGACTTTCAATTCGACTCCGGCAACGATTATGACCTGGGGAGTCAATTCAATCACGGTGCTGGTTCCCTCCAATGGAACCGGCGGCGCCAACAACGCGGTCGTCACAGTCAATGGTGTGTCCAGCACACCAGTTGGCTTCACAGTTATTCCACAAATAACCAGTGTTGTGCCTGGCTCGGGTGTAGGCGGATCTTCAGTGACGATTAGCGGCTCCAATTTCGGGCTTAGCCAGGGTACCAGCGCGGTTGCGTTCAATGGCATCTCGGCGACTGCGACTAGCTGGAGCGTCAACACTATTACCGCAATGGTCCCGCTGCAGGCGACATCCGGGAATATAGTAGTGACCGTAGGCGGTCAGCCAAGCAACGGCATTCCATTCACATTGATTCCGCACATTAGCAGCGTCACGCCGGGTTCCGGACCGGTGGGAGCACCGGTCACCATCGCAGGTAGCGGATTTGGCAGCAGCCAGGGAACCAGTACCGTCACCTTCTCAGGGATTGCAGCTTCTCCCACCATCTGGACAGTAAACAGCATCACCGTCACGGTGCCGAATGGACTCGCGGCAGGGGCAAACAACATGGTGGTAACGGTCGGCGGCAATGCCAGCAACAGCGTGACCTTTACCGTGGTCCCGAACATTACGAATGTGGCGCCGCCATCGGGCGGAATTGGCACGTCGGTTACTATTACAGGAACATCGTTCGGTGCGACGCAAGGCCCCAGTACCCTGACCATCGGCGGTGTTTCGCCAACGATAACGAGTTGGTCCGATGCCAAGATTGTGGCAACGGTACCGAACACGCTTGTTGCTGGGTCGGTGAATATTGTGGTTACAGTGAATGGCCAGACCAGCAGTAACGCAATTTTTAACGTTACTCCGGTTATCTCCAGTCTCGCACCGGTTTCCGGCAGGTTTGGCACCGCAGTCACTATTAAAGGAACCAGCTTTGGCGCCGCCCAGGGCGCTAGTACTGTCGCTTTCAACGGCACACTGGGGTCGCCCACCAGTTGGAATGACACCACGATCGTTGTGCCGGTGCCGTCAGGGTCCAGTACCGGAAATGTAGTTGTCACGGTGAACAACCAGCCCAGCAATGGCATTAATTTCACGGTCACATCCCCCAGTATCAGCAACATCAATCCAGCCCAGGGCGCAGCAGGAGATACGGTGACGATTACCGGAGCAGGCTTTGGAGCCGTGAATCCCGGAATCTTCACTATCAACGCCGCCGGTTTAGATTTTGCGTACACTGCGGTCGCGTTCAAGAACATTCCAGCGCAAATAGTGTCCTGGAGTGATAAGAGCATTAAAGTAACCGTACCGTGCGGCGGCGTGGATGGGAATGTGGTTGTGAACCTGCCCGATGCCGGTGGGGCGTTCCCGGGAGGCTTCCTGAATCAGCCACCAGCATTGAATTCGAGCAATGGAGTACCCTTTGCTACGCAACTGCAGAACGCCGGCATACGCGGATCGCAATTCGTGATCCAAAACGGCCCGGCCAATAACCGCGCGCAGATCGTTTTCCTGGGAGATGGCTATACTCAACGAGATCTGGACAGCGGCAAATATGCTAATGACGTCCAAAATTCAGTGAATGCCCTGTTCCTGGAGAGACCATTTTCAGATTACCAACTCTATTTCAATGTCGCTCGTGTGGACGTGGCCAGCGCGCAATGCGGAGCTACTCACAACGAGACCACACCACCCGGATGGGCGCCTTTTAACCCGGTTTCCAATGCCGTGGTCCAGAACTTCTTTGGCTCAGCTTACAAAGGCTCCTGTTCGAATCCTCAAGCTCCTTCGCAATTCCCGACTCGGTTCTTATGCACCAATGATCCGCACGATGCCTCAGTGCTGGCTGCCATCAATGGAATCCCGGCACTGAACAATGGCGGCAATCCTCGCGGAATTGTGGTGTTAGTCAATGATGCCGAATATGGCGGAACTACAATTTTTGACGGTGCGGCGAAATCTTTTAATGGCCATATGTTGAGCCTCGGCCAGGATCAACATTTTGAGATCACCGAAGTGGTCAAGCACGAGCTCGGACACCATTTCGGCCAATTGGGAGATGAATATCTGGGCGGAGGCTGCAACCTCGGCCAGGCAAACATCTCGGCCACGAATAGCCCTACACCGTGGGACATTTGGCTCCCGCCGAATCCTCCGGCTCCGGGCAATCCTGTGGGCGCGTTTGCCGGCGCTTGCATCGCGCAATGGTTCCGGCCAACCCAGGCTTCGAAGATGCAATTCCTGGGGCAGCCCTTTGATGACGTGAACGATGAGGACCTTGTATTCAAAACTTATCAAGCCATGCTTTTTCCGGACGGGCAGTCTCAGCCGCAGGGCAATCCAACCCTAGTAGAGGGAACTGCGGTTGCGTTTGAACCTAAGGTGCCCAATCCCAATAGTGCTGATATGCAGTACACATGGACTATCGATGGCAACCAGCAAAATGCCTCCGGCAAAGGGCCCAACAGTCGGGTTTTCAACCTTGACACGACCCCGCTTGCCGCCGGTGTTTACAACGTGCAAGTCCAGCTCCAGGACCAGACCGCGCTGGTCAGGAACCCCATAGATCAGCAGAGCATGCAGGGCACTGTGAACTGGAGCCTGACAGTGACTTGCAACGCATCTACAACGGTTACGGATTACGACGTGATTTTTGACATCGCTTCCGTGCCACCGATTGAGTGTGATGATACCCATGAAGTCACCGACACTTTTGATTGTCAGGGTAATTTGATCAGCTCGATTGACGTGATCATCAACGAGGATTGCCAGGAGTGCGGGCTGGCGGGTTCGGAACTGGTTGATGGTCCCCAATACACCAACGATCTGGGCCAGACCTGCGTCGATCGTTTCCTGGAGAATGACTACCAGTGTCTCGACGGCTTCGGCGTCAGCACGTTACAGTTCGAAGAGACGGTGTGCTTCACGATACTGCCTCCGCCCCCCGGCGGCGGCGGCGAAGGCGGTGGGGATAATTGTATCGATTCGTTTGATGACGACCCTGAATGCTTCGGCGACTTAGAAGCCAAAAACTTGCCGATGCCAGGATTGCCTGGACATCGGTCCAGCCCGGTTTATTACGCTCTGTCGCTGGGTCCGCTCGCGCTCGCCGCCTTTTACGTGCAGCGCCGTCAGCGCCGGCGCAAAACCAAAGGCAGCCTGGCTTTGTGAAAGACCCGTCGGCGGGAAGTAGCAGGCATAATAGGGATCTAAGAGGTGCGCAATGAAAATAG
>JBAVLE010000044.1:0-27386 GCA_049688735.1 Candidatus Angelobacter sp.
GGCTTATGGTTTATCGGCATTCCCTGGGCTCCGCTGTGGGCGATTCTGGGCGGCGTGCTGCAATTCATTCCCAACTTTGGCTTGATGCTCTCATTAATCGGCCCGGCGCTGCTGGGCGCTTTCAGCCATGACCACATGCGCTTCTTCTATGTTCTGATCCTGTTCGCGGTGATCATGGTCACCGACGGTCTTTTCCTGCAGCCTTACCTGATGAAGCGCACAGCCAAGGTGCCGTTCTGGGCCGCTTTGTTTGCACCGATCATCTTGGGCATCATTATTCCGTTTTGGGGAGTGTTGCTGGCGCCGCCGCTGCTGGCGGTAGTCTATGCGTTTAGGAGAGAGACGCCGGAAATCCTGCCACCGGAACGTTAAGACGATGAGCCCCTGCGGCTTCAGTTCAGGATTTGGCTGATCGCCGATATCTTCTTCGGCATTTACGCGCCGGAGTCGCAGGAAGCAGCCCCTTGACGCCTAGAAATATCCAGAAAAGAAGAATCGCCAGGATCTAAAGACAGGACCAGAGTCCAATCAGTTTTCCCGCTAGATCACGCTGACCAATGATCGAAGCGATTGTTTCTGCCAAACCGCACGAGGTAATGATCGTCACAAAAAGCACGATGACCACGAGACAAACTTTCTGCCCCGTGCTGAAAACCGCCTTGCCGGACGCGATATTCCTGTAAAACCGGCCTTCATTCAGGTTGGTGTCAGGAAACACGATGTTGCGCTGGCGGTTGGTCACGTCGCGCTCCCAATCCTTCAAGCTCATGGCGCGAGATGATACAACAGCTCGTGCTATAATCTAGCTTGTTTTCTTGCGCTTATAGCGCGTGCCGCCTCTCCTTGTTGGCTGCGTAAATCTTTGATTTTTTGAGGTTATCTACATGTCCGGCCACTCAAAATGGGCCACAATCAAGCATAAAAAGGGCGCGCTGGACGCCAAGCGCGGCAAGATTTTTACCCGTCTGATCAAGGAAATCACCATGGCAGCCAAGAGCGGCGGAGGCGATGTGGAAGGCAATCCGCGCCTGCGCGGTGCTGTGGCTGCCGCCAAGGCGGAGAACATGCCTGCCGACAACATCAAGCGTGCGATCCAGCGCGGTACCGGCGAACTAGAAGGCGTGAGCTATGAGGAAATCACCTTTGAAGGCTACGGACCGGGCGGGTGTGCGATCTTAGTGGAAGTTACCACGGACAATCGCAACCGCACGGTAAGCGATATTCGCCATGCCTTTACCAAGGGCGGCGGAAACATGGGTGAGGCCGGATCGGTTTCCTGGATGTTCCAGAAGAAGGGCTCCATCGTGGTTTCCAAGACCAAGTCCAAGGAAGATGATCTGATGAACATCGTTCTTGAACAGGGCGGCGACGACCTGAGTGACGATGGCGAGAACTGGGAGATCACCACTGCTCCTAACGCCTTTGAAACCGTGCTGGAAGCGGTAAAGAAATCAGGCGCGGAAGTGGTGCATTCCGAAATCGGCATGATTCCCCAGAACTATATGAAGCTGGAAGGCGCGGCGGCTAATTCGATGATCCGGCTGCTGGAAACACTGGAAGATACGGACGACGTCCAGAACGTTTATTCCAACTTTGACGTGGACCAGAAAACGCTGGAAGAAGTCAGCTAGCTCCGCTCCAATCGATATAGCACAAAGGCGGACCGAAAAGGACCGCCTTTCTTTTGTTGATCGACTTTCGCTCTGAACCCGCTTACCAGCGCATTTTGATCCGCGTTTTATCCGCGTCGATCTGCGGCAGATTTGCCGTTGCTTGATCAGTGTTCATCAGTGTGGATCAGTGGTAAAAATGGGGTCTATTTCCGGACAAAGCTGCGCGTGCGGAGAATCGTTGCCACGTCCACCTCGTAGTACTCGTACCACTTTTGCCGTCCGGTGTTTTGCGCCTCGCGATGGCGCAACAGGTTTCTCCATTCCGCCAACGACTCTTCGTCACGCCACCACACTACAGTCAGGCGCTCGCCGTCGGCAGCAGTGTAGCTCTTCACGTCCACGAAGCCGGGGTTCTGGCGCACCAGCGTTTGCATCTCCGCGTTCATCGCTTGATAGTCTTCGCCCGCTTGCTCGGTGAGTTTGGAACGGAACAAAATCACCAATGATGGCTTTTTCTCTTGATCAGGATTAGTAGACATGAACATTGGAGACCCGGAACACGGGTGAAGTTACAAACAAAAGACGGGAGTACTTTACCAGAGCCGTCGGACGTTGTACGTATCAAACGCGGCGTCATTGCTGAGGATCGGGATGTTCTCCGCCTGGGCTTGCGCGATCAGCATACGATCAAACGGATCCTTATGTGGTCCCGGCAGCAGCCCCGCACGGACAGCGTGGTCGGTCGAAATAGCCAGAGCTTCAAAACGTTCCCGGGACATGTAGCCGGCAAAGTCCGCCAGCACATCGCCGGCGTCCGGCAACTTTCCAATCCGAAATTTTGTCCCGATTTCCCAGGCTGAAGCTGAGCTTACAAGGACAGTATTTCCGGCACGCGCAAGGTGCTTCCTCGCCGAAGCTGGCAGCGCGGGATCGTCTATCAACCACCAGAGGAGTGCATGCGTATCGATCAAGAGACGCATGAAAGCTATTCCCAGCGCTCTAGTTCTTCATCCTCCAAAGGCTCGAAGAACTCCGGCCCCACGCGTAGTTTGCCGCGCAACGAGCCCGGCTGACGGCGACCTTTTATATCCGCTATGGGAACCAGGCGCACAACCGGCTCCGGCCCGCGTGCGATGACGACCTCTTCTCCTTGACACGCCTGTTCTATCAATTTGGAGAGGTTTGTCTTGGCTTCATGGATGGTGAAAGTTTTCATAATATTAGCTAATATATGTTAGCTAACTAAGGAACGGGTCGCAAGTAGAATTTACAGAGACTTGCTCTCTCATAGTCTTACTGCCGGTCTTCGTTGTCTTGAAGCCTCGGCGGTGGATTTACTCTTGCCTTCAAGAGACGCTCTATAATGCACTCACGACAGAATGACTGAACCCTCCACTCCGCTGATGCGGCAATATGCCGCGATCAAGAAGCAACATCCCAACGCCCTGCTCTTCTTCCGCCTGGGCGACTTTTATGAACTATTTTTTGAAGATGCGGTGGTCGCCGCCAAAGAGCTCCAGATCACGCTGACTTCTCGCAACAAAGAGAAAGACAACGCGATCCCGATGTGCGGTGTGCCGTATCATGCGGCGGAAAACTATCTTTCCAAGCTGCTGCGCAAGGGATTTAAAGTGGCGATCTGCGAGCAGATGGAGCTTCCCAGCGCGGCAACAAAGCTGGTCCGCCGCGAGGTAACGCGCGTGCTTACGCCCGGGACGGCGATTGATTCGAGCGTTGGGTCAGAAGAAAACAATTTTTTGGCGGCATTGGCGCGTGCGTCCGGGGCTGTGGGGCTGGCGGCGCTGGATCTTTCCACCGGCGAATTTCGCGCCACCGAGTTTCGCGGGCCTGACGCGGAGCGCCGCATTGTGGAAGAGCTACAGCAGTTGCGTCCGCGGGAGGTTCTCTACCCTTCCGGGCTGCCATTGTTTGACCAGCCGCCCCTAAATAAGGTGGAAACGAACAGTGCGGGAACGCAGGATGAGCATAAAGATGCAGCGGGGCAGACGAATTCCTCCGGCACCGGCGCGGCATTGCAGCAGAGCGGCGGCGCAATGCGCTTTACTGAAACACCGCTGGAAGACTGGGTCTTCAGTCCCGACTATGCGGTGCCTCTGCTGGAAAATAAGCTGGGCGTGCTGTCGCTTGAGGGTTTTGGGCTGCAGGGTCGCCCTGCGGCGGCCACGGCGGCGGGAGCAATTCTGCATTACGTCCGCTCCACGCAGCGTGGCACGCTGGAACACGTTGACCGGATCGGCTTTTATGATCGCCAGGAATATCTGGTGCTGGACGCTGTTACCGTCCGCAATCTGGAATTAGTCGAACCGCTGTTTGCCAACACCAGCAGTGAGGTCACGCTCTTCCGCGCGCTTGACGCCACACTTACGCCTATGGGAAAGCGACTGTTGCGCTCATGGATGCTGCGGCCTTCGATCGACATTAACGAAATCAATCGTCGCCTGGACGCGGTGGAAGCCGCGGTAAAGGAGTTTGTGGCCCGTGAAGAGCTGCGGCGGGCGCTGGAAGGCGTCCTCGACATTGAACGCCTGCTGAGCCGCGTGACGCTGGAGACGGCGAACCCGCGCGACGTTTTGGCGCTTTGCGCCAGCCTGAACCGAATTCCAAGAATCAAGGTAGCGCTGAACAGATTGGCCGCAACGCGCCTGACCGAATTAAATAATCTGCTGGACGAAATGGTTGACCTGCGTGGCCGTATTGAAAAAACCGTGGTCGCAGAGCCGCCACTCACGCTGGCCGATGGTGGCGTGATCCAGCCTGACGTCGATAAGGAACTGGATGACCTGCGCAATCTCAGCCGCAACTCCAAGCAATACATCGCGCAAATTGAAGAACGTGAGCGCAAACGCACCGGCATCAACTCGCTCAAGGTCAAGTTCAATTCTGTTTTTGGCTATTACATTGAAATCAGCAAGGCCAACCTGCATCACACTCCGGCAGATTATGAGCGAAAGCAGACGCTGGTAAATGCTGAGCGTTTCACCACGCCGGAGTTGAAAGAGTATGAAGCTAAGGTGCTGGATGCGCAGGAAAAGATTGTCGAGATCGAACGGCGATTGTTTACCGAGCTGCGCACGGCAATAGCCGCTGAGGCGCGGCGTATCCGGCAAACGTCATTGGCGTTGGCGGAAGTGGATGTGCTGGCTTCGCTGGCGTTTATCGCGCAGAACCGCGGTTATTGCCGACCACAGTTTTCAGCCAAGCCCGCAGAAGCAAATTCCGAAAAGGGTGCCGAGAATCTAGTTAAAGAATCAGACGAACTGGAAATCATTGCCGGACGCCATCCCGTGCTAGAGCAACTGGAGCTTACCGGCAGCAATGATCGCTTTGTTCCCAATGATCTTTATCTCAACTCTAGCAGCCACAGCATTTTGTTGATTACCGGCCCCAATATGGGCGGCAAGTCAACGTATCTGCGGCAAACCGCGCTCACGGTCCTGATGGCGCAGATGGGGAGCTACGTTCCAGCACGTTCGGCGCGGCTGCCGGTGGTTGATCGGATATTTACCCGCATCGGAGCCAGCGACAATCTTGCACGTGGCCGCTCCACCTTCATGGTGGAGATGACCGAGACAGCAGCGATCCTGAACACCGCGACTTCGCGCTCGCTGATTCTGCTCGATGAAATTGGCCGAGGCACCTCGACATATGACGGCCTGGCCATCGCCTGGGCGGTGGTAGAGTACATCCATTCCACCAGCCGCGCCAAGACGCTCTTTGCCACGCACTATCACGAACTAACGGAGCTTGAGCGGCTTCCGGGCGTGAAGAACTTTCATGTATCGGTAAAGGAAAACGCAGGTGGCATCGTATTTCTGCGCAAAGTGGAGCCCGGCGCAGCGGACCGCAGCTATGGTATTGAGGTGGGCAAGCTGGCGGGGCTGCCAACGGAAGTAGTGATACGCGCGCGCGAAGTGCTGCATGAGCATGAAAGTGCCGAGCAGCAGACTACCGCGCATCTCTCTCCCGGCGCGCTTGAGCCGGAGCCGCAGATGCAGTTGACCATGTTCACACCGCTGTCGCAGAAAATTGTTGACAGCCTACGTGAGGCTGACCTGAATAACCTAACGCCGCTTGAGGCGCTGAACCTGCTGCATGAATTGAAGAAACAGCTATAGACGGTTGTTATCAAGCTGGTTGCCAAGCACGTGGCTCGCCGCCAAAATTCGTATAATCGACTGGCATGGCAAAAACCACTACACAGGACCTTCGCCAGCAGGTCGGCCAACTACTGATCCTCGGCTTTGATGGACTTGCCGTCGATAGCAAGCTGCGTACAACGCTGAGCACGCTCCAACCCAGCGGCGTGATCCTGTTCGGGCGCAATATTGAAGAACCCAAGCAGACATGGCGTTTGCTGCGCGACTCGCAAGCCACCACGCCTGTTCCGATGTTTCTTTGTGTCGATCTGGAAGGCGGCACTGTTGATCGGCTCAAAAAAGTAATCGCCCCGACGCCTTCCGTAGAGCAGGTATTTGCCACTGGCAACCGCAAGTTGTTCCGCATGCACGGAAAAATATTGGGGCTGGAATCACGTGCCCTTGGCTTCAACACAGACTTTGCGCCGGTTTTCGACCTGGGATTTGAAGCGTCACGCTCAGTACTAACCAGCCGCACGGCATCGGCTGATCCTAAAGAGACGATTGCGTATGCACGCGCGTTTTTGCGCGGGCTGAAAGATTCCAAGGTTCTCGGGTGTGGCAAGCACTTCCCCGGTCTGGGCGAAGGCAATCTAGACAGCCACCATGACATGCCCGTGATACAGAAGAGCTGGAAGGACATGTGGGCGGAAGACCTGCTCCCTTATCGCGAGTTGCGTTCACAGATTCCTTTCGTAATGGTGGCCCACGCTTCTTACCCAGAGGTCACCAACAACAAGGTTCCGGCGTCACTTTCCAAGAAGTGGATGCAGGATGTTCTGCGCAAAAAGATTGGCTACAAAGGGCTGATCATCTCTGACGATCTGGAGATGGGCGGCGTGCTTTCCACTGGCGACATTGAAGACGTGGCCGTTGAAACACTGCGTGCGGGCGCGGACATGTTTCTGGTTTGCCATAACCAGGAGCTGGTATGGCGGGGCTTTGAAGCCGTGTTGCGCACCGCCGAACGCGACCGCAAATTTGCCGAACATGTGGCGCAAGCGGCGCAACGGGTGATGGGATACAAGAAGCACTGCCGCGAGCTGCGCGGCTTTTCCGCCGAACCCAAGGCCAAGATAGTGGACAAGCTGAAAAAGATCGTTACGGATTTTACGCACGTTGTTGGTGGTGAAGTGATTGACGATCGGCTGCACACCGCACGGGAGATCAACGTTTGATTGTCGCTGGAGTCATGAGTGGGACATCCGCCGATGGAGTTGATGTTGCCATTGTAAGCATTCAGGGCCGTGGATCTTATTTGAGCTTTGACCTGCTGCTGCATGACCATTCGGAATATCCGCAGCCGATCCGCCAAGCCGTTCTTGCCGCAATGAATGCCAGTAAGATCAGCGTGGCTGATCTCTCGCGGCTGAACTTCCGGTTGGGCGAGTTCTACGCTGAAGCGGTAAACAAAGCGCAAAAGAAATCAGGGCAGGCTACGCTTGACCTTGTGGGATGCCATGGCCAGACCATCTACCATCAGGGCACGGCTGCTCCTTACCTGGGAAAGAATATTGCGTGCACATGGCAAACCGGTGAAGGCTCCGTAGTCGCGGCCAGACTTGGAGTTCCAGTGGTGTCAGATTTTCGACCGGCGGACATGGCCGCAGGCGGCAAAGGCGCGCCCCTGGTCCCATTGCTCGACTATGCGATCTTCCGCTCCGCCCATAAAGGACGAATCGTCCAAAACATTGGCGGGATTGCCAACCTCACGGCGATCCCTGCGGGCGGCAAGCCGGATGATCTTATTGGTTTTGATACCGGTCCGGGCAACATGGTGATTGACCGGCTCATGCAAATGTTGTTCAAAAAAGACTATGACCGCAACGGAGCTGTCGCGCGCAAAGGGTCGGTGCTGCAGCCGGTGCTTGAGCAATCCCTGAATGCAGCTTACTTCAAGCAGAAGCCGCCGAAGACCGCAGGCCGAGAAGAATTCGGCAGCGAATATGCTCAGGCATTTCTGCGCGGTTGTGGCCGCGCCGCCAAGTCAGACGTGATCGCCACGGCAACAGCGCTGACGGCTGCGTCCATGGCGCAGGCACTGAAACAATTCATTCTGACAAAGAGCACCTATCGCGACTGGGTGGTTTCCGGGGGCGGCACAAAGAATGCCGCACTGATGGAGATGCTCAAGAAAGAAGCCGAGAGCATGGGACTGTGGCTCCGCCATTCTGACGATTTTGGCATCCCCAGTCAGGCGAAAGAAGCGGTGGCTTTCGCGCTGCTGGCTTATCAGACGTTTAATGGCTTGCCGGGCAACGTGCCATCAGCAACGGGAGCCAAGCGACCTACTGTGTTGGGAAAAGTCTCTTATGTTTAACCGTCTTAACCACAACTGCCTTAACCACAAAGGACACGAAGGTTCACGAAGGATATACGGGGTTGAGGCAAACCAGCTTCGTGTTCCTTCGTGTCCTTTGTGGTTAAGAATTTTTTGCTTGTTGCTGTGCATGAGCCTGCTCTCCTGCTCTAAGCGTCCGGACGCAAACACCGTGGTAATGATCATTGAAAGCAGTCCCACTAACCTTGATCCGCGGGTGGGCACAGATGCGCAATCGGAGCGGATTGATGAACTGCTTTTCGATCCACTGGTCCATCGCGACGAGCATTTCAATATGGTTCCGTGGGTAGCAGAAAAGTGGGAAATTCCTGATCCCAAGACTTACATTTTCCATTTGCGGCGTGGGATCCATTTCCAAGACGGCCGACCGTTGACCGCGCGCGACGTAAAGTGGACGCTAGATAGCGTTCGCGATGGATCTCTGACTACTCTGAAGACGACAACCTACAAGCTGGTGGAACAGGTTGACGCGCCTGACGACGCAACAGTGATCATCCATTTGTCCGAGCCTGACGGTACGCTGCTTTACAACGTGTCAGATGGTGCATTCGGTATTGTTCCTTACGGCAGCGGCAAGCCGTTTAACCGTCATCCCATTGGCTCAGGGCCGTTTACTTTTGTCTCTCAAGACCCTGACGCGGAAGTTGTTCTACAACGGAATGAGAATTATTGGGGCGAGCGAGCCCAGGTTGAACGCGTCCGCCTTACAATTGTGCCGGACGCCACCACGCGCGCGCTGGAACTGCGCAAGGGCAGCGCCGACATCTCTCCCAGCGGCTCGCTCAGCGCGGACATGATTGGCACTCTTCGCCATTATCGCGGCCTTGAAATAGAGCAACTACCTGGGACGGTGCTGGCTTATCTGGCGTTCAATTTGCGCGATCCAATCTTGAAAGATGTCCGTGTGCGGCAGGCACTGGCATACGCCATAGATCGCGGCGCGGTATTGCATTATTTATTTGGCGACGAGGGCCGACTTGCAGACAGCGTGCTTCCGCCGCAGCACTGGGCTTACAGCGGCGATGTAGCGCACTATCCTTATAATCCTGCAAAGGCGAATGCAATGCTGGATGCGGCAGGCTACCGGCGCGGTGCAGATGGCTTACGTTTTCATCTGACGATGAAAACTTCCACGGAAGAAACCACTCGCCTGCTGGCAGCGGCGCTGCAACAACAGCTCAGGCAGGTTGGGATTGCGCTCGATATCCGCAGCTTTGAGTTTGCTACGTTCTACTCCGACGTGACGAAGGGCGCGTTCCAGCTTTATTCCTTGCGCTGGGTCGGCGCAAATGAAGACCCCGACATTTTTTATTACGCCTTCCACTCCTCCAGCTTTCCGCCCAAGCACGCCAACAGAAGTTATTACGTGAATCCGGAAATGGACCGCTTAATTGAGGCAGGCCGCAGCACCGTAAACCAGGAAAAGCGAAAACAAATTTACGCGCAGGTCCAGCAGATACTGGCGCGTGACCTACCCTACATTAATCTCTGGTACTTCGATAATGTTGTGGTGCACTCCGCCCGCGTGCGGGATTTGCATGTAAATCCCGCGGGAAATTACGACTTTCTTGCCACCCTGCATCTGGCACAATAGCTGCCATTTTTCAAAAGATTTCGGCTGAACAGCCGCCTCGGCGGCAGTGTTAGTATCAAAGATTCGAACTCATGCAGATACTTTTCATTGGCGATATCTTCGGCAGTCCGGGACGCAAAATTGTGCGCGACCATCTAGGCCATATTGTTGAAACCAACAAGGTGGATTTAGTGATCGCCAATGCAGAAAACTCTGCGGGCGGATTTGGGCTTACACCAGCCATTGCCGACGAGCTTTTTGACCTGGGATGCCACGTGCTCACCACCGGCAATCACGTCTGGGACAAGCGCGAGATTGTTGATTACTTCAACTCTGCCAATGGCGATCCCAGCGGACGGGCGCGGAAGGTATTACGTCCCGCAAATTTTGCGGAGGGCGTGCCTGGTGTTGGCGTGTACGAGGGGGCAACACGGCAGGGACAGAACTATGCGGTCATCAACCTGCAAGGCCGAGTCTTTATGCACGATACTGACGATCCTTTCCGCAAAGCTGACGCTCTGCTGGCAAAGATCAGCAGCAAGGTTGTGATTGTGGATTTCCATGCCGAGGCCACTTCAGAGAAAATTGCGCTGGGCTGGTACCTGGATGGACGCGTAACGGCTGTTCTGGGTACGCATACCCACGTGCCTACAGCGGACACGCGGGTGTTGCCGGGTGGCACGGCATATCAGACTGACGTCGGGATGACTGGCCCGTATGACAGCGTGATTGGCGTGCACAAAGAGCAGGTCTTACAACGCTTTCTTACCGGGCTGCCAGGGCGTTTTGAAGCTGCCAAGGGCGATCCACGTTTCTGCGCCGTGTTGATTGGGTGCGATGCGGCTACGGGCCTCGCGCACTCCGTGCAACGGCTTATGCTGGGAGAGTAGGCAATAAAAAAGCAGCCCATTTGCGGGCCGCTTTTCGATTGAACCATCGTTGTGCTTATTGGCTGGCTTTCTTCTTCGTACCCTTCTTGGCGGCGCCTTTTTTTGCAGGCCTTCTTGCTGCGGGTTTAGCGGCCGGTAGTTCGCCTTTGGTCATGGTGAACATGAAAGGGTCAGGAGTATATTCAGAAATAACGCCGATAATATCTGTAGTTGCTCCAACGGCCGGAGGCTTCGTCATCGGCTTGTCCATGGTGACGCGCATGTCGGCCTTATTAGCTGCCTGGTTGTCATCGCTCAGGGCGACTTCCAGAGTACTGGGATCCGTAACAGCAATTACTTTGACCGGAATCCTTAACCTCGCTTCACCGTTCTTTTCCTTGGCCTGAATTGCCGCCCACACTTTCTCAGCTGCGTCTTTATTGGCTGGAGTCTTGTCGCGGCAAGAGAGCACGAGTTCCCAGTCACTAAATGAAAGCGCGCCAGGATCGTTCTGTTGGACGGCCTGGGCAGCCAGGTCGCACGGCGTGGGCGCTAGCGGGATGCTGGCAACAAAATTCGGCGGCGGGGCGGTCTGGGTTGCCGCTGCCGCGATGCGCTGGTTCCAGTCGTCAGTATTTCCGTGATACTTCTTGTACCGTGAAACAAAGTAAGGCGACATTGATTGAATTGCCTGAGTGTTGGGCGGATTGGAAGATTGAGCCGCGCTAAGCGCCTTGGCGCCGTACCAGAAACCAAGAGGATCCATGGGATTTGATTCCAGCAGCGCGATACCCATCTGATAGTTGTTGCCTAGATCATTGGGATCAACTTTTAGCGCTTCCTCATAAAACTTGCGCGCACTGGCATAGTCTTTTTGCTGCAATGCCCCGAAAGCGGCCGTGCCGGCAAAGATGCCCGTCATCTGGTTGCGCAGCTTTTCCATTTCTGCCGCGGAAATATCCGTCGGCTTCCAGTTCCCCAACTCTTGCAGACCGTGCTCGGCGTCGGCGCGGGCTTTGGCTCCAGTGGCCGCATCCTTGATCTGGCCTCGCTCAAGATAAACCACAATGGCCAGGGCGCGCACATGGTTGGGGTCGATGGTCAGGATCTGCCTGGCAACCTGCTCCACTTTTTGCTGATTGTTGGCCTGCTGGTAAGCATTCATGGCCTGCTCCAGCGCGTCAATTTTGACGATGCTGTTTGGATATTGCGCAACAAACGCTTCCATGGCCGCAGCTTTGGCTGCGGGATCAGTGGTATTTAAGGCGGTGATGTAGGCGTTATACTCCGCCGGGTCTTTAATCACTTTCTGGCTCGTGGGGACGTTGGCCTGTGACTCGCCTGCCGCAGGCTGTTGGCCTGCCGCGGGCGGTTGTCCTGCTGCCGGCGGCTGTTGTGCCGGCGGTTGTCCGGCTGGCGGCTGTTGCGATGGTGAACTGCCCTGACCCCATGCTGCTGTGGTTAGCGCAAGCACAAACGTGACAAGCACTCTTTTCATTTGAGTTTTGCTCCTTCAGTACATCTCTGCCAGATTTGTGGCCCAATGCTCCAAGAGCATTCCCTGCAGGCCTGTCTTTTAAATTAAAAAACTTAGAGGCACGGATTATAAAAGACATACCCTACATTTAGGCAAGCTCTACATAAAATGGCACTTTACTGGTCTGATGCAGAGTTGCAGGCGATAGTTACTCCCAAGCACCCGGCCCGCTGGATTTCCAGCGTTTTCAGGCGTCCGCACCAACCTTGGCCGCACGCAGTGCTTTTGAACGCGACAAGACAAACGTCAGATCATTAGAGTTAAATGAAATCACTTTGAGCGACACCTGGCAGGACGCGGTATCCTGCAAGATTAGACACCGGCCCGGCAAGAACGTTCCGGCAAGCGGCAAAAAAGGGGCTCTTGAAAATAAGTTTTTTAGTTAAGGATAAAAGTACATGGACCATACTTTGAACGGCAAGATCGCCCTGGTAACCGGCGGCGGACGCGGCATAGGCGCAGCAATCGCGCTCCGGTTGGCACGCCTTGGAGCAACCACTATTGTCTGCGGACGCACTCTAGCCCGCCTGCAACACACGGCGGGACAAATCCGCTCAGCAGGTGGCCAGGGCGAAGCTATGGCCTGCGATGTTGCCGACTGGAACTCCGTGGCGGCGCTGGCTGACCGAGTGCAAAAGGGTTTTGGCCGGCTGGATATCCTGATCAACAATGCCGGAATTGGCACATTTGGCGGCCCTCTGCATACCATGCCGACCGACAGATGGGACGCGATGTTTAATACCAATCTGCGCGGAGTCTATTACATGATCCGAGCTTTCGTCCCTATGATGATCTCCGGCGGTGGTGGTGACATTGTGAATATTTCTTCGCTGGCGGGCAAAAATCCTGTACCGAACGGCGCAGCTTACTCAGCTACCAAGTGGGGACTGAACGGACTTACATATTCTGTGGCAGAGGAACTACGCGGGCACAAAATCCGGGTTGCTGTGGTCTGTCCTGGCTCAACGCACACGGAATTCGGCGCGCATGAAGCCAAAAGTCCGGACAAAATGCTGGTCCCAGAAGATGTGGCCCACGCGGTTGAAATGCTCATCACGCAGAGGCCGCAGGCTTTCATTAGCGAGGTGCTTTTAAGGCCGACACAGAAACCGTGAGGACATTTGGTAATTGTGAAATTTGGTAACTGGGTAATGGGAAATCCCAGGGGGAATTGCTGGCGTTTCGGAAAAATCTGCCAGGTCATTTACCAAATTACTAAATCACCCAGTTATAAATTCCTGATCAGGCTCGCTTTTCCGGCACCATCACTGGCTCTTGGGGAGCTAGCGGCTGGCCAGCGTTGGCGGGCATAGGAGCCAAGAGGGCTTCTTTGCGATAAACCAGGTTGCTGGCGTTGAACGTAGCCAGTTCAAAGCCGTGGCCATGCGTGATGGCGTCTGTGGGGCAGGCTTCAACGCAGTATCCGCAGAAGATGCAGCGGTTGTAGTCGATGTTATAAATCTTGGCGTAGCGTTCTGCGCCGCTGATGCGGTTCTCTTCAGTGTTCTCTGCGGCCTCAATGTAAATGCAGTTTGATGGACAGGCCGCCGCGCACAGAAAGCAAGCCACGCATTTTTCCAGGCCGTTTTCGTCGCGCTGCAGCACGTGCAATCCGCGGAAACGCTCCTGAAAAACCGCTCCTGCATTGGGCAGCTTTTTGTTGGGATAATCCTCAACAACGGTGGGCGAAAACATCTCCCGCAGCGTTACTGACATTCCTTTGGCAATGCCGGCCAGATCACGAAAGATCGACATGCAGCCAGTATAATTCGGAACCACAAAGGACACAAAGGTGGCCGCGAAGTTAGGTACTGTCTGCTCAAAGAATGGTCTAGGGCTGGCCGCGTGACAACTCAACGGCAAGCCAGCCCTTGTTTTTGTCCCCAGGGTTACCCGTTTAAATGCAGTGAAGAGAATGTGTTACAGCTGTTCGGGGGTACCTAAGCCATTTCAGCTTTCTGCGCGGGCAGAATGAAAAAGAAGCAACGTGCTGTTTGACTCTGACAAAATCAAGATGATCGTTGACTGTCCTGTGCATGCGGGTGTAGCATTTGAAAGATCTCAGATGCACCATTTATTCACCAACCCGGCTTTCGCGAGCAACATGGCCATGTGTTGCTGTTTGTGTACGTGTACACGCGAGCGGCCGGTGCTGAGCGATTTTTCTTAGATTTAAGACTCAGATTTTGAACCGGGGCCGCTCAAAGTGAGCGGCCTTTTTGTTGGCTTCTCACACGGGACAAGCGGCGCCACGAAAGAGGAAGGCATGCCAAAGCTCAAGAAGCCAATCGCAATCTATTACGAACACCCGCACTGGTTCGTTCCACTCTTCAAGGAACTTGATCGCCGAGGAGTGCCATTCGTCCGCATTGACGCGGCGCAACACCATTTTGATCCTGCCCACCTGAACGGCGAAGGCGGATACTCACTGGTGTTCAACCGAATGAGCCCTTCAGCCTACCGTCGAGGTCACGGCCAGGCAATTTTCTATACGCTTTATTACCTCGACCATCTGGAACAGCGCGGCAAGCGCATCGTAAACGGCCAGAAAGCATTTCGCTATGAGACGTCCAAGGCCCTGCAGCTTTCGCTGCTGGAACGTCTTGGGCTTCCCTATCCCAAGAGCCGTGTGATCAACAATCCTGCCGATGCGGTGCAGGCTTCTGAAGGGCTGCGCTTCCCAATTGTGGTGAAGCCGAACATTGGCGGGAGCGGCGCAGGCGTAACCAAGTTCAATTCGCGGCAGGAACTGGAGACTGCGGCCAAAGCAGGCACACTCGATCTCGGCCTGGACACAACCGCCCTAGTGCAGGAATTCATTCCCGCGCGGGGTGGCCATATTGTTCGAGTGGAGGTTGTGGGCAGCAAATTTCTCTACGGCATCAAAGTCCATCTTACCGGCGAAACGTTTGACCTCTGCCCGGCAGACATCTGCAAGACCACCGGTGGCCAGGAACTGGCCCGCGCAGCTTGCCCCGTCGACGCTCCGAAAACCGGCTTGAAAGTTGAGGGCTACACACCGACGGATGAAATTATTCAACAGGTCGAGCGAATCATGCAGGAAGCACAGATTGAAGTCGGCGGCATTGAGTACATCATCGATGATCGTGACGGCAAACTTTACTTTTACGACATCAACGCGCTCTCCAACTTCGTGGCGGATGGACTAAAGGTAGTTGGCTTTGATCCGTTTGTGCGGCTCGTCGATTTCCTGGAAAAGGAGGCTGCGTAATGCGATACGGATACTGGCTTCCTGTTTTCGGCGGCTGGCTGCGCAATGTGGAAGATGAGCGCATGGAAACCAGCTGGGCGTACGTAAGCCGGCTGGCACGCCGCAGTGAGGAAATCGGCTTTGATCTGACTCTGATTGCCGAACTCAACTTGAATGACATCAAGGGCCCTGAGGAGCCATCGCTCGATGCCTGGTCAACTGCAGCAGCGCTGGCGGCGGTAACGCATCGGCTTGAGCTGATGGTGGCTGTCCGGCCAACATTTCACAATCCCGCTTTGCTGGCCAAGCAAGCGGCAAACATTGACCACATTAGTAACGGCCGCGTCTCGCTGAATGTGGTCTCTGCCTGGTGGGCGGAAGAGGCGAGAAAGTTTGGCATCCAGTTTGATCAGCATGACGATCGCTATGCCCGTACCTCTGAGTGGCTGGACGTGGTGGACAAAGCATGGAAACACGATCACGTAAATTATGAAGGCAAGTATTACAAGGTTGAAGACCTGGTGGTGCAACCAAAGCCAGTCTCTCATCCGCGTCCCGTAATTTATGCCGGTGGGGAATCTGAAGCAGCCAAGAATTTGATTTCACAGAAGTGCGATGCCTACGTCATGCACGGCGACCCGCCGGAGAAGATCCGCGAGAAAGTCCGGGACCTCTCTGCTCGCCGCGAAAAATGGGGCCTGCCGCCAATGCAGTTCGGCGTGGCCGCGTACGCGATTGTCCGCGACACCGAACGAGAAGCGCAGGAAGAATTGCGCCGCATCACTGACGTCCAGCAGAACGCGGCTGGATACCAGAATTACCAGCAGTGGCTGGCTAATACTCAACTGGAGCAGCGCGTTTCGCTGGAAGACTATTCCGTATCGAATCGCGGCTTGCGATCCGGCCTGGTAGGGACACCAGAGCAGGTGGCTGAGCGCATTGCCGAATTTGAAGATGCCGGCGCCGACTTGTTGCTGTTGCAATTTAGTCCGCAGTTGGAAGAGATGGAGCGCTTTTCACGCCAGGTAATCCGTGCAGGTGCACGCGTATTGGCTCACGCAGTTTAAACGATGTTCGCGTCCCGCGAAACTGAAGAGCTGCCCCCAGGCTGCTCTTCAGGCAGCAGACGAGCTCCATGCTCCTTCCCGGGAGCTCGTCTGCTTGCAAATTTCCTGCTGAGAATCCCACTGTTGCCTTTTGGGGCAAAAATTTCCGGACATTGTCTTAAACGAAAAGCGGTCTGAGATCATTAAGAGTAGTGGCAGCAAAATCATTCATTACTAAATCAGCGCCAGCCTGCTGCAGCGACAATTCCCTTCCACTGGCGGCGATGCCTACGCACTTCATCCCCGCATTTTTTGCGGCAAGAACGCCAGCAACAGCGTCTTCAAACACTAGTATGCTACTGGGATCGATTTGGAGCGCTTGAGCAGCCAACAAAAATAAAGCAGGATCAGGCTTGCCCCGCTCAACCTCATCTCCTGTCACAACCGCGCGAAAGCGATTGCGCAGATCAAATGCTGCCAGCGCCTGCTCTACCCGTGCGCGACTACCGGAAGTTGCCACGCCGCACGGCAGCCCGGCTGAATCCAGCTCAGCAAGAAAATCGGCAAAGCCCCGGACAAGCTGCAATTCTCGCGCGCGGACCTGAAACAATTTGTCCTTTTCAGCGCCGTAAACCGCGACCTGTTCTGGAGTGAGATCGCCGAGAAAGTACCTCAATATTTCTTCGCGTTTTGCACCTTCGCGGACAAAAGAAAGCTCCTCGTCAGTGAATCGTTTGCCTTTGGTAAGAAAGAATGCTTTCCATGCCTTCATGTGCGCAGGGTGGCTATCCACAATAACCCCGTCGAAGTCGAAGATCACGCCGCCAAGCATTTGCGTCTATAGTCCTCGACTGGCGGATTGTGGTTGAGTCAATCCGGGCCATGACTGTTGCGCATGCTGGTAGTTCGAGAGTGTGCCGATATCCAACAGATACTCAGAAACTATATATGCAGCCATTTTGCCGATCATCTTTGGGAGTACGTCAAAGCCAAGGTCTGCTGATGGCTGAGCCGGCAGAAAATCAAAGAGTTCTGATCCGGCGATCATTATTCCCGCGAAAGCCCAATTGCTCATGGGCTGTGATGGTTTTTCGACAAACTCCTGGATGACGGAACCTTCATTCATAGTCACGATGCCGCATCGCCTGGGATCGGATACTTGACATATCCCTAGCGTTGCCGGAAGACTCTTCTGCTGATGGAATGCAAGCATTCGTCGCAGGTCGATGTTCGTCAGCACATCAGCATAGAGAATGAAAAATGCATTTTCTCCGGCCACAAAGTCTCGGTGTTCCGCCACCGTTCCCCCGCTGCCTAGCAATTCTGGTTCTTCGACAATCCGGATATTTACTCCGCTCTGCTGCTCCGCGGCAAATTTCCGAATTGCTTCCATATGTGCATGTGCATTGACCAGAACGTCAGTAATTCCGGCAGAACGGCAATTATTGAGCCATATTTCCAGCAGCGGAACACCTTGAATCGGCAGCAGGCATTTGGGAACACTGTCGGTCAAAGGACGCAACCGCGTGCCGTGTCCAGCTGCCAGGAGAAAAGCTTTCATGAGATAAGAATAAATGAGGCTGTACTGGAGACTGCTTTTACTGCGTGGAGCCCGCCACAGACATGACCACGCTGAGCTGTTTGCGCTTCCATTGCCACGCAGATTTAATGATTTCCTGCAGAGAAGAGTGCTCAGGGTTCCACCCGAGTTCACGCATAATGCGCTTTGGGCTGGCGCACAGCACCGCCGGATCACCTTCACGACGGGCGCTGATACGCAATGAAATAATACGCCCTGTAACTTCAGCTGCTGCATTACACACTTCCCGCACTGAGTAGCTTTTCCCCAAGCCGATGTTGTATGCACGCATACCTGGTTTGTTCAGCTTTTGCAGAGCACAAATGTGCGCACTAGCGATGTCGAGCACATGTACGTAGTCGCGCAAGCATGTGCCGTCGGGAGTGTCGTATTCATCGCCATAAATGTTAAAGATCTTGCGCTCTCCTGTGGCCGCCTGGAGCAGCAGGGGAATGATGTGCGTTTCCGGATCGTGGCGCTCTCCCAGATCCGGAGTCGCGCCAGAAGCGTTGAAATAACGCAGCGCGGTCACGCTCCATCCGTAGGCCCGCGCGTACCAATCAAGAATGCGCTCAAACATCAACTTGGTTTCACCGTAAGAATTGACCGGCTGCTTGGGATCATCTTCCTCAATTGGAACGCGCTCCGGCGTGCCATACACCGCCGCGGATGACGAGAATACAAAATTCTTGATGCCCGCCTCGCGCAGTACCTCTAACAAGGCAATCCCTGAGGCTACATTATGATGAAAAAATATTCCGGGATTGCTGACCGATTCAGGGATAAGGGCTTTCGCGGCAAAATGAAAAACTGCATCGAACTGGATATGCCTCACCAGTGATTGCATCGCGCTCCGGTTGCCGATGTCGATCTGAAAGAAAGCTGCGCCTGAAGGGACTGATTCCCTGTATCCAGTAGAGAGATCGTCCACAACAGTTACGGAGTGCCCCTTTCGCAACAGCTCAGCACAACAGACTGAGCCCACATATCCGGCACCACCGGTAACCAGCACATTGGCCATTTTCACACCCCTGATCCGCGCAAGACCCGCGCAGGGGTCTTAAATAGTATTTTCAGGTCTAACACGAGTGACCAATTTTCTGCATAAAACAAATCCATCTCAACTCGCCGCTGATAGCCGGCCTGTTGATCGCCACTGATCTGCCAGTGGCCAGTCAAGCCGGGTTTCACTTCGGAAAATATCCACGCCGCATCTCGATATTTTTTGAGCTCAATGGGAGTAATCATTCTTGGACCTACCAGGCTCATTTCTCCTTTGAGCACATTCCAAAGCTGAGGCAGCTCATCCAAGCCGGTACGGCGCAGGCTGGCTCCAACAACGGTAATGCGCGGATCGTCTTTCAATTTGAAGTTCACTTCAAATCGCCGGCGAAGAAGAGCATCGCTCTGCAACAATTCATCGGCATCCACACGCATGGTTCTTAATTTAAAAGCGTCAAACTCACCTTTTGGGCCCACTACGCGACGGCGGAACAATGCGGGGCCGTCGTCATGATGTTTGATTCGCAACGCCAGAATGGATACAACCGGCGCAGAAAAGACCAGAAGCAGCGACGCGCCGATTAGGTCGATGGCTCTCTTAAGTGTTCGGTCCCACCGGGTGAGAGGCAGCCGCTGATTGCGAATAGGATCCTGTTCTTTTACAGCGGCGGCTGGCACGTTTAGTCTCCGGTGATGAAGGTCTCGGCAGCCAGGGCCGCCGATCTAGAAAGTAAAGACAAGTCGAAATCCACCATCATTCGCACCATTTCTTCGAATGGGACTGTTGGTTTCCAACCAAGGATACGATTTGCCTTGCTGGCATCGCCGCTCAGCAAATCATCCTCTGCAGGACGCAGCAGCGCTGGATCAATCTCAACATGTTTTTGCCAATCCAAACCAGCATGTGAGAAAGCGATTTCCAAAAGCTCTTTTACGCTATGAGTGACTCCGGTGGCGATTACAAAGTCGTCAGGCGTGGGCTGCTGAAGCATCAGCCACATGGCACGAACATAGTCGCCGGCAAAACCCCAATCACGACGGCCTTCAATATTTCCCAAGTTAATCTTGTTGGCCAGTCCCAGCTTAATGCGGGCGACCTGCCGCGACACCTTGCGCGTGACAAACTCAGGCGCCCTTCTGGGTGATTCATGGTTGAACGCAATGCAGGAGCAAGCGAACATGCCATAGCTCTCTCGGTAATTAACAGTTATATGGTGAGCAAACATTTTGGCCGCGCCATATGGGTTGCGCGGTTGCAGGCGTGAGGCTTCGCTCTGCCGCGCGTTTCCAGGCTTGCCGAAAATCTCTGAGCTTGAAACCTGCAAGAATCTGGCCCGGGGAGCATGCCGGCGAATTGCTTCCAACATGCGCAGCGCGCCCATGCCTGTGACTTCCATGGTGAGAAGCGGCTGGATCCATGAAACCGGAACAAAGGTTTGTCCGGCAAGATTGTAAACTTCATCGGGGTTCACTTGCTCCATGGCGCGATCAAGGCAAGCTTGGTCAGTAAGATCGGCTTCAACGTAATTGACCCTGCCGTTAAAGGCATTGGTGCCTTCGCGATGCGCCCGCGCAATGTTACGGATAGTTCCGTAAACTTCGTATCCCTTTTCCAGCAGCAGATCAGCCAGATAAGAGCCATCCTGCCCGGTCACTCCTGTGATTAAAGCACGCATGCTAAACAACACCTCTCAGGATGCAGGTCTACTTTTTCGAGCGCTGGTTGAATCGGTTTACGTGATCATATACCGATATTGTTTCTTGTGCCGCTTTATCCCAGCAAAAATCAGCAGCTCTCCTCAAAGCAGCGAATCTTTTTTGTTGTAACTCCTCAGGATTACGCAATAGCTTTAGGAGAGCATCTGCCATTGCTGATATGTCAAATGGATCGAAACATTGAGCGCCTGCGCCTGCAATCTCTGGCAGCGAACCACGGTTAGAAGTTATTACCGGACATCCGCAAGCCATCGCTTCCACCAAGGGAAGTCCGAAGCCTTCATAAAGTGAGGGCATCACAAATGCATGAGCATGGCGGAAGAGAGCGGCTAGATCTTTAGAATCAAGGTAGCCCAGATGATGCACATCAAGGCTTCCGTCAATTTCGAACTTCTCGCTTGGAGTGGGTCCATACACTACGGTTTGAAAGATGATGCGCGATTGTTTGCGCACGATCTCCAAAGCCAAAAGCGCACTCGCCAGGTTTTTCGTCCGCCGATTTCGAGCACTGGATATAAGAACAAAAGGTTTTCTAATGAGATAGCGCTCTCGCAGAAGCGTTTCTTCTGCCTTCCCGGCGTTAGGATGAAAAATGTGCCGATCGGCAGCCAGGTGAACAGTGGAGATTCGATCTTGGGTTACACCCAATATTTTTTGAATATCCGTTGCGGTACAGTGCGAGTCGGCGATGAGGTGGGCTGCGCGTTTAACCGTTGCACGGTACCCGGCCTGAACCATCTTTTGTTTTGGCCAGAAATAAATAGGAAAAAGAAATGGGATGAGATCATGCACGGTCACTACGACTGGACAGCGCAACAGCGGGGCCGCATAAAACGGACAGTGGAAAAGGGCAAGCTTGTCCCGTTCTTCGCGGCGACGAAATTCAAGAGTCGCAAGAGGTGAATACTTCCCGGAAGAGACCGGGACACTTTGCAGTGAAAGCTTGTCCAATCCAGGAACCGGATTGCGCTGATCAATGTAAACCACGAGTTCACAACCTGCACGAACAAGCGCAGGCAACAATCCGGCTATGTAACTGCCTACTCCGGACTGGTTATACCAGCGGGCATCAAACCCCACACGCATTATTGGCAGCCCCTGTCAGTGTTTGATTACGGAATATTGCTTGCTCACATATCCCTGCAGCGGCTCTTGCGTAAGGTATTGCAGGTCGCCGGAAAAGGCAGGATCGCAGGAGTTTGTGATGGCAACATCCACCAGCTTCGCACCTTTTTGTGCTATCAAGTTTCGGATAACTGACTCCTTGATGCAGTGCATCTCCATGAGGCAAGCCCTTTTCCGGCCAAAAATGGACTGAAGGCGAGAGCGCAAGGCCAATCTGACGCGGACTCTTGTAAGTGAACTTGCGCGCAATCTTTCCGGAACTTGAAAAATCAATGTGCCGCCAGGTTTCAACACTCGAACAAGCTCCCCGATATATTGGCTGCTGCCGGGTTGAGCGATGTGCTGCAGAACGAGGCTGCTGTAAATAAACCCAAAGTAATTATCCGGCAGACTCCGCAATTGAATATCTTCATTCAGCAGAAAACGGCACTTAGGTAAATCGCGGTTGAGCTCGCGCGCCTGAGTGATCATTGCAGACGAAATATCTACGCCAACACATTCAGGGAAATACCTTGCTAAAGCGTGCGTCAAACGTCCTACGCCGCAACCAAAGTCCAGAGCGGGTGAGGTTTGATCGATGCAAATGCCAATTCCGGCGGCATAGGCAAGCACTGCTTCAATTTCTTTGCGGCCCGTAGCGAAAAACTCTCCTGTAGTCCATTGGTTATTGCGCTTTGCAGGATCGGTACATATTGCCCATAGAGGATCTGCCTGCGCCAGGCCATCCCAATTTCGCTGCAATTTTTTGAGCGAATTCATGGCTTACGGGCGACCATCCAGATGGTGTCGTACCGATTGATTCCTAGGGCCGAGTGCAAGGCGCGGTGGGCCGCGTAATAAGCGCTGTCAAGGAACAAACGTACACCGCGCGAAACATAATAAGGGTCGAGTGATTCTTCTAGTACGTGCAGTCCAGAGTTTTCAAGCAACCGGCGCAGTACTAAAGGAGTAAAGTGCGAAATATGAATTTCGCGTGACGATCCCGCGAGTGAAATTCCTAATTTTGGGCTGAATTTCTGGAAAAGCTTGAGGCCAAGCCTCTTGCCGATCTTCTTGATGTCTGAGGTCCATGCCAGAACGTCATTTGGCACAGCGACCGCCAATATCCCTTGCGGCTGCAAAAGAGCGTGGCACAGAGCTACCACCTTGCGGGGATTGGGAACATGCTCTAAAACGTGAAACAAAGTAATCGTATCGACAGATTTCGGTGGTAGATCAAGCTCCTCAACTTGTTTGGCAAGAAGCGTCAAACCATATTTCTCTTTTGCGATCGCGATTGCGCTCTCAGAAACTTCTGTTCCGGTAACCTTACTGAAAAATGGTTGAGCATGATGGAGAAACTGCCCATAGCCTGCACCAATGTCCAACAGAGAACCTCTCGCGCCAGATTGTGAGAGCTTTTTCAGCCTCCGCCTCCACAGCAAGTCACGGGCTCGGTCTTCCTTGAGCCATACGTCGTACTTCCCTGCCTGCGAATAAAACGCGCTAATTTCTTCGAATGAGGGTCTGGGACTATCGAACACGTATCCGCAGGAATCGCAGCGGCAAAAATTGAAATCCTGATCGATTTTCTGTATTCGATCGCTCCGGCAGATGTTGCAGGCCCGCACGACTTCCATATCAACCTTCTCATTTGCAATCACGTTGGCAATCATGTGGCAGCCTGGCTGTTCGGATCTGTTTCATGGACTGAACCCTGCGCAGCTAACAATCCTAGTACAAGAAAAAACAAAGCTGTGACTTGCGGCGTGGTGTGGAACAGGTAATCAACGGTTCCGTGGACCAGCACACCGCAGATAGCAGCAAACACCGCTACCGCAATCATTTTGCTGAAGTCATTTTGTGCCCGGCGCATTTGCTTGAGCGCGGCTCGCAGGGCAAAAACAATGAAGGCGCCGAAGATGAACAATCCTATCAGTCCGGTTTCCGCCAGAAGTTCCAGGTACAAATTATGAGCGTCGCCGGTCCAACCGTCAGGCAGGTTTAAGAGTCCACCCATCAAGCCACGAAGATTTCCGAAGCCAACACCCGACAGAGGCGATCGGGCGAAGACGGTGAAAGCCCCGCCCCAGATGGCGAGGCGAGAGACAGCAGTGAAGTCGTCTATCTCAGTAAGGCGCTGGAAGAAGAAGCCCGCTACCGCCACCGCCAGCAGGCAGACGATCAGAACGAGTGCCACTTGCCGTACACGAGTCTTGCGGTCGCCCGCCGACAAGAATACATGCACAAGCAGAATGGCAACAAATGCAAGCAGCCCGCCGCGACTCTGGGTGAGCAAAAGAGCAATAGCAGCCAGCGCAAGGCACCTCCTGCTCAGGGTGCGCAGAACAGGATCCGTGCCGCCGAATGCGAATGCCAGACAGAACGGCAGCACCAGATTGAGATATCCGGCAAGACCGTTATAGTGTTCGAGAAACGAAGTGATGCGGCCTTCCCATGCCGGTATCTGTGCGATTTCGTCCTGAACCGGATAGAGCACATCATAAAGCGCCGTGTATCCGCCGGTGAGCGCCTGCCAAAGTCCAAAGATCGCCACGACGATGGTTGATGCCATTAAAACTTTCAACAAGGTACGAGTGTTATCCCGAGTCTGGCACCAATCGGTAATCACATAGTAAAAGCAAACGTAAGATGCCAAGCGCATTAGTTCGCGCTGCGCGTCAAGCGTGAGTGGGTTTAAGAAGACCGCGGATGTGATGGCGATCACCAGATATGCAAGGATTGCTTTGGTCAGCCAGCCGGCCCAAAGCCATTTGCGCAATTCGCCGTTGTGCGTGGCGCGATAGATCAGAACACCGGCAAAAAAACTGAACCGGACCAAGGTGCTCAGGTCGCGTATGGGAAAGTCCCAGTTTAGAAATGGCGTGACCGGCAAGAAAAAAACTACCAACGAGAGTAAAAGCTTGAAGCGCAGCGCAGCAAGAACGAACACCGCGCCGCTGACGGCCAGCGGCAGCGCCAGCGGACTTACAAAAGCGCAGGCTGTCAAAGCCAGGGCTGTTCCAATAATGATCAGCTCTATGCGCCAACTCGGCGGCTGGAGAGCAAGAGCACGTGATGTTGCCGGGTAACTCATCCGTTTCAATTACTGCTTGCCTGCGCTGCTTTTATCAGCACATCTAGTGTTTGGCGGGCGCAACGCTCCCATGTAAATTGGCCTGCGCGCTCAATTCCCTTTTCGCTGAGGCGGCAACGCGACGCCGAGTCGCTCAGCACGGTATGCATGCAAGCGGCCATCTCTTCCGCAGACAACGGATCGAAGTAAGCAAGAACATTGCCGGATATCTCGGGCAGGCACGATGTATTCGATGCAATTGTCGGCACGCCGCATGCCATGGCTTCAACCATGGGCAATGAGAAACCCTCATATAACGAGGGCACCACGGCAAGGCTTGCGCCTTTGATCAGCAGCGGCAGATCAGAATCGTCCAGAATGCCTGTAAGGATTACTCGGCCTCTGCCGCCGTTCTCTGCAGCTGTGTTCACGATGTCATCGGAGGCCCAGCCGCGCCGTCCCGCTAAAACAAGGTCAAAATCCAAGTTTGAATGTTCTGCCAGTAACAGTCGGAAAGCCTCGATCAAGCGCTTGAGATTTTTGCGCGGCTGGATTGTTCCGTGATGAAGCAGGTATGGCTTTTCGATTCCCAGTCGAGCTCGTAACGCTACAAGAGCAGCCATATCCGGCGGATTGGCATTGAAGAGAGATTGATCGCAGCCATCATGAATGACCACAACTTTTTCTTGAGGCACGCCAAGGTGCGTGACAATATCTCTCTTTGAGCACTCTGAAGAGGTGATGATTATATGGGAGAACCGCGCACAACCCTTCAACAAGACACGCTGCATTGCGCTCACCGGAGCCGAATGCGAGGGCATAGTGATGGGCGTGACATCATGAATTGTGCAAACGGCAGGCACACGGCCTATAGGTAAAGTGGCGGCCGTGGGAATAAATATAACGTCCGCATGCGCGCGCGACGCAGACAGGCCCGCACCGCCAAAGCGCCAGAGACGGTCGTGATCGAGCAACGCCGATGAACAAAGTTCGAAGCGTTCTTCTGGAGCAATGCGGATAGCATCGTTGCCGTTTCGGTTGGAAGCGAAAAGGGAGAAATCAACTCCAGTATCGTGGCGGGCAAGCTTCTTGAACTCCCGCAAAAGGTTCTGCGTGTAAACATAAGTCCCCTGGCAGCGAAAGCGGCTAGCCAGCGTCCATGTATCCACCGCAATCTTCACAGCGCGATTCCTGCGGCGCGGGAATGTACTTCTCGCCTGCGCGCTACTTGCTCGACTACAGCCAGGGTTTGTTCGGCACACAGATCCCAATCGAATTTTTGCACACGTTCTCGGCCCCGTCCGGCGAGTTCGGCTTGCAAGTGACGGGATTGCAGGACCGTTTGCATCATGGCAGCGATATCTTCTATTGAAGTTGGATCAAAATAACGCAGAACGCCGCCGGAGATCTCCGGTAGGCAAGAAGTATTGGCAGCGATGGTCGGGGTACCGCATGCCATCGCTTCCACCATGGGAAGACAAAAACCTTCGTACAGTGACGGAATCACTTCCAACACAGCGCCCCGCACCAGCAGAGATAAGTCGCGATCATTGAGCGCACCGGTGAGAATGACTTTGACGTTGCCTTTGCCGGCGCGATCAGCTTGAGCAGCGTTGACCGTTTCTTCAGGCTGCCATGCGATAGGGCCAGCCAGTACCAAGTCGAAGTCGAGTTGTGGATTTCCGGCGAACATGCGCCGGTATGCGGCGATCAGGCGGACCAAGTTTTTTCTTGGCTGAATTGCGCCATGGTGAAGAATGTACGGTCGATTGATGCCAAAGCGGTCGAGCAATTGCCGAAGCAAGGCTGGGTCCGATGGAACAGCATTGAAAAGATTCTGGTCATAGCCTTCATACACAACATGTACTTTCGACTCACGAACGCCACAGATGCGAATAAGATCCTGCCTGGAGTTCTCAGAGACGGTAATAATCGCTGCTGACGATTTCGCTGAGTGCTGCAGAAGAAATTTCAAAAAGAACGCCGTGCGTCGGGGAAAGCAGGGCATCACCATGGGAGTGAGATCGTGAATGGTAGTGACCGTCGGCAACAGAGTATTGATCGGCAGCGAGGCCCCGTTGGGATTCAGCATGATGTCAGCGCCATCGAGGAAAGCGGCGGCGGTCGCGCCGCCATAGCGCCAGAGTCGATCAAATTGCATTAAACGGGATTTGCGCGAATTAAAACCCGGATCTTCCGTCAATTTAGTGGTTGCGGAATCCTCTGTTGAAGGAATAAATGGCCGAATCTCCATGTCATTCGATCCTCCTATCCGCCGCAGGGCAGCCAGCAGATTGCGCGTGTAGACCTGTATTCCGTGATGGTTGTATTGCGGTTTGAGCACAGAGACATCAAACGCCACCTTTAGAGATCCATGATTGCCGACGGTCATGCGTAAGCCGTTCTTGGTAGTGGAAGTTGCAGAGCCTGGTGATAGACCGCCAGTGTTTGCTGCGCGGTTTCTGCCCAATTGAAGCGGAGCAGGTTGCTGTGTCCAGTTGCAATTAGAGATGCCCGCATAGCATCGTCAGAAAAAGCTTTGCGAAGCTGATCCGCCATCTC
>JBAVLE010000045.1:0-13418 GCA_049688735.1 Candidatus Angelobacter sp.
ATCCAAAGAAACGAAGCTGGAAATCAGTGGGACCGCCGAAGGCAGCGAAGTGCTATTGTTTGACTTGGCATGAAGTAGCAACTAAGCAATGGCAAGTGGCTGTCGTCTTGATCAGAGAGGTAATCCGGCACCCGTAGGCTTTGTTTTTGCCATCTGGTTTTCAATGCCACCTCAGTGCATGTGTGCGACGAAAGCGATGATACGGCGCAGGCAGGTGGAGTTCTTCGTGGCGTTACATTCGCACCTGGAAATAACGAGGAAGATTTCTAAGTAATCATTTCGCGGAAAAGACAGTTCGGATATGAAAAAGGGCGGTCTTTTCCGCTTTAGTGAGTTCAGCGTATTCATTATGCCGCGACGTGCTTAAATACTCATTCATGAAATTCTGTATTTCGCTGCTCTACCTCATTCTCGCCCTTTCAACCTTGCTTCCAGCCGAAACCCCGCCGCGCATCTTCTTCTCTGATCTTGAAAGCGGCCCCAACATCGGTGGGCAGAAGAATCTCGGCGTATGGGTGACGATCTGGGGCAAGGGCTTTGGCGCGGAGCGTGGCGCTTCAACGGTAACAGTCGGCGGAGGCGCGGCAGCGGAGTATCCCATATGGACGGACACCAAGATCACATTCCAATTGGGAGCGTTGGCCAGAACGGGCGACATTGTGGTGACTGTTCGCGAGAACGCGGTGAGAGCAGGAGAGGGACAATCGACCGCGGGCATACCGAACCGAAGCGGGCAAGCCAACGCCGGCATAAATAAAGATAGCGGAAAAATTGCCAGCAATGGCCTGCCTTTCACTGTCCGTGCGGGAAAGATTTATTTTGTCGCGGTGAATGGCAGTGATCGCCAGAAGGGAAACTTTGAAGCGCCGTGGAAAACGATTGTCCATGCTAAGGACCGCATGTCTGCAGGCGATGTGACATATATAAGAGACGGCGTGGCGCAGACCACCGAAGATAATTACACCGCATACCTGAGCATGGATCGCGATGGCGGCAGCAATTCCGGCAAGCCGGACGCGCCCAAGGCGCTGGTGGCGTATCCCGGGGCGCGGGTCACGATTGGCAAAGCGCGCGGGCTGGACTATGGCATTCGCACGCCGAATATTTCCGCGCATGAAGACTGGTGGGTGATCTCGCAACTGCACATCATCGGCGGCAAGCAGGCCATTGATATGAGCGGCACAGGTTGGAAGATTGTTGGCAATGACATTGAGTGCCCGGGAGGTGACGGCCAGGTAGGCTGCGTGGAAACCAGCCAGGCCAGCGGCATCAGGTTCTATGGGAATGAAGTCCACAATGCCGGCGCGGGACCGGTGGCGTCAAAGTTCTATCACGCGGTTTATTTCAGTACGGACTCCAACCACATTGACGTGGGCTGGAACCATATTCATGACAATTTCACCTGCCGCGCCGTGCAGTTCCATTCATCGCCGATATGCCGGCCGGGTTGCGGCAGCAATGACGAGACTGGCCGCGACCAGTACGATCTCCATGTTCATGACAATTTGATTCATGGCGATAGTTGCAATGGCATCAACTTTGCCACTGTCGATCCGAGCCAAGGCCCGGTGGAAGCTTATAACAACGTGATCTACCACGTTGGCGTGGCCGATCCCAAGGATGGCGGCGGCGCATTCTCCTGTATTTATGTTGCGGGGATCACGAACCACGGCCGTGCCGGAACCGGCACAGTGGAAATCTTCAACAACACGCTGTACGACTGCGCTGCTAATCACTCGCGAAACTCTGACAGCTCACGCGGCGCGTTCAGCGTGGGCGGCGGCGCGGGATTAACGATGCGTCTGCGCAACAACGTTGTTTATCAGCTGCCTGGCGAAATATATATTGACGGCAGCAAAGCGCAGATTACCGGCGAAAAGAATTTATGGTTCGGGGCAGGGAATGGCCCGTGGCAGACTCAGGGGAATTTCAACAGCGATCCGCAGTTCATCGATCTTGAAAAAGTTGATTTTCACCTGCGCGCCGCCAGCCCTGCTCGCGATGCTGGCGCATCCGTGCTGCCGAACAATCCGTTTGTCGTGGGCAACGGCCGCGCAACAGATAAAGATGGTGTCGGGCGTCCGCAAGGAAGAGCGTTTGACCTGGGCGCGTATGAAGCGCCACGGTGAGAGTTATTCTAGTGTGTCGAAGCTACTCTGTGGCGTTGCCGGCGGCCAGGCGAAGCATTCCGCGAAACTTTTCTGTCTGCTCCTGGTCTTCTTTGGTCTCCAGAGCAAACTCAATGCCGTAATTGTAGCCGCGGCGATGGCGCACAATTCCTCTGGCTCGAACCGGTCCTGCGGCAAACGGCGGCGTAAATTCAATCAGGACCTCATCGTCGGTTTTAAGCTCCATGCCGGCAAATACCAGAACGCCACCCTCGCTCATGTCATTTCCGCGGCCCGCCATTATTTTTGTGGTTCCTTCATGCGTATGAATGAGCCGAATGGGAAGGTTAAGCCGGTACCGCTGCCAGCGCCTGAAAACTGCTCTTTCAGTTGCAGCCTTGCCACCCGGGACCGAACGTAAGCGTGCCTGCGTTGCCATACACGGATGATATCCGCAGTAAATCCAGAGTAGAAGGTTACCGAGGTATCAAGCTTAATTGTTATCGTTCTAAGAAATACGGGGTTACACCTTAGCCGCCGATTGCCCGCCGATCCTCGCCCAAGGCCACCCGATCAAAAAATGGCTGGCCTAATCACCGCCAGCCCATTGAAAGGAACAAGCTACGGGCCCAAAACTTCTAGCAGCGCACGATCTTAGCGCTCTCAATGCCTTTCGTCGCGTTGCGCGTATCCACCACAAGGTTCGCTTCAGCCACAATCTGCGCATAATCGTAGGAAGAATGGTCCGTCACAATGACCACGCAATCATATTGGCCAAGATTTTCCAGCGGCGTATTTTTCATTTCCAGGTTGTACTTGCGGCCGCGTCCCACGTACTCAAAAAACGGATCGTTATAACTCACCTTGGCGCCTTCTTTCTGCAGCAGCTCAATAATGGTCAGCGACGGCGATTCGCGCAGATCGTCAATATCTTTCTTGTAAGCCACGCCCAGAATCAGGACGTTCGCTCCATTCAAGCTCTTGCGCTGCGTATTCAGCGCCGCCGCGGTCGCTGCGACGCAGTGGTACGGCATGCCAAGGTTGATCTCTCCGGCCAACTCAATGAATCGCGTATGGAAGTCATACTCTTTCGCTTTCCATGACAGATAAAAAGGATCAATTGGGATGCAGTGTCCGCCCAGCCCTGGCCCCGGATAAAACGGCTGGAAGCCAAACGGCTTGGTTGACGCTGCGGCAATCACTTCCCAAATGTCGATGCCCATGCGCAAGCTCAGCAGCTTAAGTTCATTCACCAGCGCAATGTTCACGCACCGATAGATATTTTCCAGCAGCTTGGTCATCTCCGCCGCCGCCGGTGTAGAAACCGGAACAGTCTTATTAAAGATAGTGCCATACATCTGCCGGCCAAATTTAGTTGCCGCTTTGTTCAGTCCGCCAATAACTTTTGGTATATCGCAACGCGCAACCGTGTCATTGCCCGGATCTTCGCGCTCCGGAGAAAACGCTACATAAAAAGTGCTTGCAGCCTCTTCATCGCCGCGCGCCGCCTTCAGCCCCAGCGGGTTCTTCTCCAAAATCGGTATCAGCAACTCTTCCGTCGTGCCCGGATACGTCGTGCTTTCCAGCACCACCAGTTGTCCGGCGCGCAAATGGGGAACAATCGCTTCAGCCGTCGCTTCAATAAAACTCAGGTCCGGTTCATGATGATCATCCAGCGGCGTCGGCACGCAAATGATGATCGCGTCCATGTTTGAAATCTGGGAATAATCCGCGGTCGCCGTAAAGCCTTTACCTTTGGCAGCCTGAATTTCCGTCTCAGGGATCCGCACAATGTACGATCCGCCGCGCCCGATGGTGTCAACCTTCTTTGCGTCCACGTCAAAGCCGGTCACGCGGAAATCCTGCTCGCTAAAAAGCAGCACCAGCGGAAGGCCAACATAACCCAGGCCTATCACGCCAACCTTTGCCGTACGGTTTTCCAGCTTGGTCGTCAATGAATCAGAGGGCGTAGCTATATATTCCAAAGCGCTCATAATGACTTCGATTAGGGCATCTCAGCTGCCAACTTTGTATTGAGCCAGCACGTCACATTTGTGCTCCAACTTCCTTTGATTTCTTGCCGATAGATAAACCTCAAATCCCGCCATCCAGGCCGTATCCCGTCCCGTAACGCAAAACTTTGCACAGTTTTATCGGAAATCATTGCATTCTCCAATGAACGCCCCGTGGTTCTGCTTTGCCCAAAAACAAATCTCACCCAAGGAAGGAACACGGATGACACGCATTTTTACAAATTCAAATGTCCCTGCTGAACTCTTTTGATCCGTGTAAATCAGTGTCATCAGTGTTGTCAGCGGTGAGGTTTGGGGTTTGAGTCATCCCACTTTCGCGTGGATATCGGCTTTCCAGATCAGTGTCATCAGCGTTAATCAGCGGTAAGGTTTGCTTTCCGATGGTCGGCGACCTCGGCGAGGCGTGCGTGGCACGCCCACCCTCCCCATCCGTCAACTAGGATCCAAAGGAGTTATCCGATTCAACCCCGGAGGTACCCTGGAAATCCTGCTCAGATCAGTGTTATCTGTGTTCATCAGTGGTAAAGTTGTGCCCCCACCCCCCTGGGGTGCATCCCAGATTGGCGTAGACTTGAGCGGTGTCATCCCAAGGTCATCCCAGATTGGCGTAGGCTTCACGCATCGGGGGCCGATTGGCGTAGGTTTGAGTGGATCATGTGGCACCGCCGCACTCGGCGGTGGCTTTTCTGATCAGTGTTATCCGTGTTCATCAGCGGTAAGTTTTTCGGTGGCTGGCTAATTGCCAGTTGCTAATTGCTGTCTGCTAAATTTTTCAAAGATCAATACAGCTTCCCAGCCCTGAGGCGGTGCTAGAGGGTAGGGCATTTCCACTTGGAAATCAAGCGCGAATTAGGACATGTCTGCACTAATCGGGAGAAGGATTTTTGAGTTTTTTAAGAAACAAAGATGATTGTCCATTGTCTTCCCGAGCAGTAGACATTGCGTCAACGACAGAGTAACTGCGAGCGTTCCGTATTCGTAAAAGAATCAACAAACGCGTTGGGCTACTCACCTGATGTGGCATATACGTTGCGTAAGTCTTGAAGCGTTCATGGTTGGGTATCCGTCTCGCGGAGGGTGCATGCGAATCTGCCGAATTATCACCTCGATTTGCCTGCTCATCTCCTCTCTGAGAGGGGCGACGGGTATCGAGGTCCAGTTAAAGCCAGACGATTGGCGCCGAGCCGAGGAAAAGATAGCGCGATTCAAGCCGGGCGATTTCCCCAACCTACCCGCGGAATTGCGCAAGGTGCTCGAAGACCGGGGCTGCACAATTCCCCAGCCTTACAACGCAGGCGGACAGAAAAAGAACGTCATCACCGGTGCATTCACGATTGCCGGTGAAACTGATTGGGCAGTTCTCTGCTCGCATGAGAAGAGATCTGCCATCCTGGTGTTTTCCGGAGAGCGTTCCAGCAGACAACTTGCCAAGCTGGCGGAAGAGGCCGATTCACAACATCTGCAGGTAGTTGCCGGCGCCCATGAAATCGGGTATTCGCGGGTACTCACGGTTGCCACAGCGCAACTCATACGCCAGCACTTTGCCCATGCGAACCATGATGGCATTGAAGACACCTTCCTGCAAAAAGCCTCCGTCGTGTGGTATCGATCAGGCCGTAAGTGGGTCCGATTTCCCGGGGCTGACTGACGATCACCTGAAACTAGCTCACGTGGTCTGGCCTTTCCCCAAACACGCCTTTTTGACCACCGCCGAATTCAAACCGAAGTACTCAGCCACATTTTTTCACCCCGGTCGAAAGGCCGCTCATTCAACAAACAAGGAGGACAACCGTCTATGTTTTTTCGAAGATCCAATCTGCCGGCAGTATTTACCTGTGCCGTGTTAACCGTGACCACGTTTATTACGCCTGCAATGGCGCAGGTGAATGCAGGTCTGCGCGTCTCACCGGCGCAGACAGCCCCATCCACCCAGTCGCCGGTCCAGCAAAGCTCGACCGACTTCACAATGCGGCCAAGCGTGACGTCCAGCACGCTGGGCGCGGCTGTACAGACACTCCCCGTCACCATCATTTGCTTCGACCTGTTTACCGGCGCGATCATTAACAATTGCAACGTTTCCATAACGCCAAAGCCTGAGGCATTCTCCGGCGGACACGACCACGATAGTCCTGCCCGTCCCAAGGGTTCTTTCCAACCCTCATCGGGTAGTACTGGCACCGGCGGCCTTTCCACCACGTACACCTCACCCGAGGTTTCCGGGATTATTGACGTTAATCTCACCGGCACTGCACCGGACGGGACGCCACTTGCGCCATCTACTTTCACCATAGGAGTACAAATCGATGGTCTGGTCGCACTGGGACCTGGAGCAAACTATGACTTGGTGGGGGCGACGACGAATCACGGTAACAATCACAATGCCCTGCCTACCATGAACGCGACTCTTGGGAATCTTGCCGATTCCTATGCTGCCGCCTTCCCCAATCAGCGTGTCGCCTACAACGATATGAGCCTTCCGACCGGTGGCCTGTTCGATATCAGCGGCGCATGGTCAAAGCCGCACACCTCGCATCGTTTCGGCAATGACGCGGATTTCCGTTTTCCTCCTGTGGCCCAGAGGCGGCGTGCGCGTCAGATTATCTACGCTTCCGGAATTTCTCTCATCATCGTTGAAGGTGATCATTGGCATTTACGCCAGTAAGCAAATTCGTAAGGAGATCTAAGCATGACCAGTATGACAAGCAAGATTCTGCCGTCTCTAGTTGCAATAATGACCCTTGTCTTCACACCGCTGGGAAGGGCGCAAGTTCTGGTGCCGCCCACGCCTGCCAATCAGCTTTCGGTCGGAGTGGCAACAAATGTAACCTATGACTCCACTGCCGGCCTGTATACATATACCTACACGCTGACTAACGGCTCTACCAGCCAGCAGGCCGCATGGTTATTCGCGCTGCAGTTAAACAGTGCCGTAACCAGCTCATCTTCGCCCAACGGTTGGACTTCCATGCTGCATGACGACGAGCCTTTGCTGAGCTGGGCCGCCACCGATGTCGGCACCTTGCCACCCGATTTTGTTGACACCGGCAATATTCCCCCCAGTCCATTCGTGATTGCGCCCGGCGCCGCGCTCTCCGGCTTTCAACTAGTCAGTCCCGATCCGCCGGGCAGTGCAACATTCTTTGCCCAGGGAGATACACAGTTGGCACAGGTGACGGTCGACGTGGGCGATCTTCCTCAAGAAGGCCAGGAGGTCCCGCCTTTGACCAAAGATAGTATCAGTGGCAGCACGGTAGGTCCGGTTCCGCTAATTCCAACGCAGGTTTTCCTGGGAGGACGCCGACCTGGTATTGACGGGTTTCTTGTATTCCTGAACCTTGCCACCGGTGACCTTAAGACCGCCCCGCTGGGAGTTGTCACTCAGTTCGGCATTGACGGTGAGACCGTTGATCCTTCAACCTTCACCGCTACGCTCAACGGAACCAGCGTAACCTCGTTGTTTGTTCCGGGAACCGCCTCGGGACAAATGGTGGCAATTTTTGAGATCGGGAAGTCGCCCCTTGTCGTGGGCAAAAACGTATTAATTACCAGCGTCTCCGGAATCGTTCCGGGAACCTCGCGAACCGCGACTGATGTCGATCGCGTAACTTTCACAGCCCAATAATATTCTGGTCTTTTAAGCTGATCGGAATGCAAGTGCAAGGGGGTTCGTCGCACGGGCGGCCCCTTGCCTTAGCAAGGTTCTACAAAGAGGTGTAAGGAACTGGAGTAAGTAGGCCTGTTGAATCGATCGTTCAGAGACGCAACCTCCAAAAATCTTCCACTCTTCAATACAAAGCTGCTGGCGCCGACATCGTGAATGGGGCCACAGTCACATTGCGAAACCCCATTGGTCGAATGCAATCTGGCTCTGCAGGATCTCACAACCAGCCTCACATTAAGCATGCGAGGCTCTCCTAAAAAGAACCTTTGATTCCAGTCTTTCCAGTCCCCCCACCAGTGGGAAACCCATGTTCTCTGTGTGAAAACATTTTCCTCTTTTCATAGTTTCCGCCGCTTCCTCAGCTAGCCTTCATCGCCACTAACGCTCTGCCAGATACCACTCAATTCATTCCTTTTCATCTACATAGCTCCAATCTCCCGTCTTCCACTCCCTGTCCCCCCTGCCATGGCCTTCCGGCAGCTTTGGCTCTGAACATGCACATATTAGGTCCAGATTAAGAAATCAAAAACGCACGTTCGGCAAGGACGGAGCAAGAATGAAACATACCGTAGAGCACAATTTTGACGTCCCACCCCAGTCCGTTATTTTCGGCACATCGGACGCTATGAAAAAGGTCCAACGCGATCTCGACATGATCGCATCGGCGGACGTCCCTGTGCTGATTCAAGGGCCTAGTGGCAGCGGCAAGGAGATTATCGCCAAACTCATTCACCGGGCCTCGCCGGTGGCCAGGGGGCCATATGTAAAGGTGAACTGCCCGGCCATTCCGGACGCGCTGCTGGAAAGCGAGCTTTTTGGCTATGAAAAAGGCGCATTCACAGGCGCGGTTACCTCCAAACCCGGCTTGATCGCGCTGGCCGATGGCGGCACGCTCTTCCTCGACGAGATCGGCGAACTCAGCCTGGGTCTCCAATCCAAGCTCTTGCAGGTATTGCAGGACGGAAAATTCAGCCGCATCGGCGCGGAAGAAGATACGCGGTCTGAAGCGCGCGTCATCTGCGCCACCAATCGTGATTTGAAACGGGAAATTGCCGCCGGCAACTTCCGGGAAGATCTTTTTTATCGCGTGAATGTCGTCAATATCTCGCTGCCTTCATTGCGTGAACGCAGCGCTGACATTCCTGAGCTGGTCGATTATTTCCTGGCCCATTTCAACATGATGTATAACCGCCGCGCGCCAGCGTTGTCAGCTTCGCTCATGCGTTTGTTGCAGACGTATCACTGGCCGGGGAATATCCGCCAACTTGAAAATCTGATCAAGCGCTATGTGATTCTGGGTACGGAAGCCTGCATCAGCAGTGATCTGGCTGAGCCCGCGCCCAACAACTTCGATTTTGAAATCCCCATGGAAGGCCCGGTGCCGCTCAAAAAGATCACCAGCCAGGCCGTGCACCGTCTTGAAAAGGAAATCATTCTCAAAGTCCTGCAGGCCCACCACTGGAATCGCCGTCGCGCTGCTGAATCGCTCAAAATCAGCTATCGCGCGCTCCTTTATAAGATTCGTGACGCCGGTCTGTCCCCCAATCGCACCGCCAACGTAAAAAGCATGCCCTCAGAAAACGGTGCTTCCGTCCATGGCGATGTGGAGCCTGAAGCTGCGGCGGGCAGCATGGAAAACGTTCTGCCGATTGCCAAGGTGAGCAATGCTTAAAATCGGCGGACAAAAAGTTCCCACCAAGACGCTGGTGCTGCTGACGAGCGAGAGCCTGCTAATCGTTTTAGGCCTCGCACTCGCCACGGCCATGCGTTTTGCTTCGTCTCATTGGGAATACGCCGGTGGCAACCCTGTTGTTCGTTTCCTTATCGTGGTTCTGATGTGCGTTTTTGCTCTCTATTACAACGATCTTTATGACGTTGAAGTCATGAAGTCGCGCGCCCGTTTGTTGATCGGTCTTTTGCAGGCGCTTGGCGTAGCGTGTATCGGTCTGGCGATGATTTATTACATCGCTCCCGGCGTCAGCCTGGGCCGCGGCATCGCGGCATTTGCTATTCCCACCATCATGACGTTGATCTTCGGCTGGCGCATGCTGCTGGATTCCAAAGGCTTCTTCTTTCTGCGCAGTCCGGAGCGGGTTTTGATTGTCGGTACCGGTTCCACCGGCATTGCTCTCACGCGTGAAATCTGTTCGCGTCCCGACCTCAACCTCAAGGTTCTCGGCTTTCTCGATGAAAAGGGAGAAAACATCGGCATGTCGCTGGTTAATCCCGGGATCATTGGCGGCCTGAGCGAACTGGAAATGATGGTGCGGGAAAAGAATATCGATCGCGTTGTGCTTTCGCTCAAAGAGCAGCGCGGCCGTATGCCGTATCGGGAACTGTTGCGACTCAAATTTGCCGGCGTCACTGTAGAAGACGCGCATACGGTTTTTGAAAACATCAGTGGCCGCATCGCCCTGGAAAAGCTTTCTCCCAGCTGGCTCATCTTCAATGACGGCTTCCGTAAAAACCGTTTCTTGCTGGCAGCCAAGCGCTCCATGGATATTGCAGCCGCGCTGCTTGCTATCGCCCTTACTCTGCCCATCATGGCCGTGGTAGCAGTCGCAATTCTCATTGAAAGCGGCGCTCCAGTGCTCTTCCGGCAAAAGCGCGTGGGACTGAACGGCGAGCAATTTGAAATTGTTAAATTCCGCTCCATGCGACAGGACGCGGAAAAAGGCGGTCCAAGCTGGGCTGCCGATGGCGACAATCGCATCACTCGCGTCGGCGCTTTTATTCGTAAGTATCGCCTCGACGAACTGCCGCAATTCTTCAACATTCTGCACGGCGCCATGAGTTTGGTAGGTCCACGCCCTGAGCAACCGTACTTCTGCGAAATGCTCGAGACTAACCTGGATTTCTTTTCTCAGCGGCACACCGTACGCCCGGGAATCACAGGTTGGGCCCAGATCAAGTATCAATACGGTTCCACCGTGGAAGACGCCAAGAGAAAGCTTGAACTCGACCTCTTTTACATCAAGCACCTTTCCATCTCCCTGGACATGGTCATCGTTTTTGAAACGGTCAAGGTGATTTTTCTGGGTAAAGGTGCCAAGTAGTGAACTGCAATTTCCCCCGTCGGCTGCGTAAGCGGATTTTTGACGGAAGAGTCGGAGCGCAATATGTTTTCATTTAAGAAACAACTAGTCCTCACCTTAGTCATTTGCTGGATTGCCTGCGCGGGCAGCCTGATGTCGCAGACCCAAGCCGCTAATCTTAAATCCCCCGATCCGGCAGCTTCGGACACGCCGAAGCCCACCGATACCACCAAGCCCGCGGAAGTGGTTCCTGCTGGTTATATTGTCGGCGACTCCGACGTTATTCGCGTCAATGTCTGGAAAGAGCCGGAAGTTTCGCAGACTGTTGTCGTCCGGACTGATGGCAATATTTCGCTCCCGCTAATCAATGAAGTGAAAGTGAGCGGCATGACGCCGCTCCAAATCCAGGATCTGGTTGCTGAAAAGCTGAAAAGCTTTCTCAATAATCCGCAAGTCACAGTCACCGTGATTGAGATTCGCAGCAAGCGCGCCTTTATCACTGGCGAGGTGTCTCGACCGGGAACTTATTCTCTAAACGCCCAAACCACAGTGCTTCAATTGATCGCCCAAGCTGGCGGCTTCACGCCATTTGCCAAAACCGACAGCATAGTGGTTCTGCGCAGTGAAGATGGCCGTCAGTCGCGGCTCAAGTTCAAGTACAAGGAAGTTATCCACGGGAAGAAGACGGAGCAGAACATTGCTCTTCATCCAGGAGATACGGTGGTAGTCCCATGAAAACACAAAACATTTCAAAATTAATTCTGCCTGCTTTCTGTGCGGCCCTGTTACTGGCTGTACCGTGTTCATTCGCACAGAACGCAGCAGATCAGAAAGACGTTCCTTCATCTGAGTCGGTCGCTAACCAGCCCTGGTACGCCAACAGTGATGGCGCGTACAGCGTCTCTCTCGGCACGGGGCAGTTGATCAGCCTGTATCCGCCTGTGCGTAATGATCAGACGATTCCTAGCGGCGAATACGTTGAGGGTCAGCAGTCTGTCTCATTGAAGAGCAAAGATTATAAATACCAGATGCTCTACGGAGTCTCTGCGTCCAGCGTTTACACCAACAGTATTGGCGGCGTTGGAACCGGTTCAGACCTCGTCTCGACCTCGGTCAACCCGTATCTCGCCCTTTTTATCCCAACCCGGACTGGCCGCTACCTGCTTCAGTACTCCACGGTGGTCAACCCCAATGACACTCAGAGCGGCGGCCCGCAGGCTTATCACACTGCTACGTTGAGCGCCATGGGCTCTATTAGCCCACGGCTGTATTGGAACGCTTCTACCAGCGGCAGCTATGGATCAGAATCCGCCCGTTTGCAAGGGCCGTTGAGCTTTCTGGTAGTGCAGAGCACACCCATAGCGGACACCACATCAACAGCAATATTGCTGCAGGCCAAAAATGTTGCTTTTACTGAAAGCAGTTTCGGCCTGGGCTGGCTGAAGAGCCGGCGCGACAAGATTAGCGTCACCGTCTCCCATGTCTATACCGGCGTTGAGGGCGATCCCAATACCCCTCAGTCCGTCGGCTCTCACGCTAATTCCATCGGAGAAAAGCTTGAATACGTCCGCAGCCTTACTCCTCGCATTGACCTCCGTAGCTACGGTGAGGCGGATTCAGTGTTGAATGGTCCCACGTGCAATACCTTTGGTGGCGGTCTTGGCATCGCGGTACGTATGACTCACTCTGTTTCATTTGACGTGCAGGGCGGCCCGCAGTGGTCCACTGCCAGTTGCGGCTCTCCGCAGTCCGCCAACTTCAGCGCCAGCATAGTCAAAAATTTTGGCAACCAGGACAAAATCTATGCCAGCGTGAACCGCCAGTTCACTACTATCGCCGGCCTGGATAGCCGCTGGGAAGACAATGCTACCGTAGGTTTTGCCAAAGGAGTCCGTCGTTTCACCTTCACCACGGACGCAGGTTACCTGCGCGGCGATGCCATTACTACTGTAGTGCCTGCTTACCACGGATATTTTGTTGCACCCCGCGTGCGTTACAAGATCACGAACACCATGGGTTTAAGCGCGGGTTATCGTTCATTCCACGGCGCCGGCGGAAATCTGGTGAGTGGAAATCTGAGCTATGCCGTAGTCGGCGTTGAGTGGTATCCCGCTCCGCTGCATCTCCGGTAAAGCACTGCCAAGTGACCGGCCAGGGAGAAAACAATGAACCAGGCAGCCAATAACGAGAACACAAACCAACTGAAGGTTTTTTTGCATACAGTTAGGCACTATCGCGGATGGATTGTCCTCGGCACCGTATTGCTTTCGCTCGTGGGAATTGCCACGGTGCTGCTGATGCCCGATCGCTACAAGGCCACGACAACGATCCTTGTCGATCCACAGAAAGTATCGGAGAAATACGTGAGTCCCACCGTAAACTCCGATCCTGGCCAGCGCCTCACCACCATCACGCAGCAGGTCCTCAGCACCACGCGCCTGCAGCAGATTATCGATGACATGCACCTTTACCCTGAGCTGCAGGGAAAACTGTCCCGCGAAGAAGTCATTGAACTGATGCGCAAGGACATTACGATCACCGTGAAGCAGTGGTCTTCTTCAGGATTAAGTGCGTTCACCAT
>JBAVLE010000046.1:0-1623 GCA_049688735.1 Candidatus Angelobacter sp.
CTGCTTACGCGCGCTGTCTTTGACAAAACGTTCAAGGCCAGCGACAAGTTCAAGGAACCCGACCTGGAAATGGTTCCCGCATCTTTCTTGTATAGCGATGCGGATGGTTACTATTTTATGGACCAGGAGAGCTTTGAGACTCTGACGCTGTCGCAAGAGATGATTGGCGACGCGCAGGATTTTCTAGGCGAAGGCCTGATCATCCAGGTGCACAAGTACAACGGCAATCCTATTGGCCTGCAACTGCCACCGCATGTGGAGTTGACGATCGCGCAAACGGAGCCGGGAGTGCGCGGCGATTCCTCCGGCGGCAACGTGACCAAACCCGCCACGTTGGAAACCGGCTTGGAAATCCGCGTGCCTCTTTTTATTAAAGAAGGCGAGAAGGTCAAGGTGTCTACGGAGACGCGTGAGTTTGTAGCCAGGGCGTGAGGGCCGAGATCGGGTGATCGGGAAACCAACCTTTAACCACAAAGGACACCCATACCACTCCCTGTTCGCTTGCTCAAGATCGCTCACGGCAGGCTGCGGGACACTAAGGGCTGCTGCAAGTACCTGCTCGCCTACATAAATGAGGCGTCAAATCCGCGTTCATCCCGCGCGAATCCGCGGTAGTTCATTCTGTTATTCTTCCCTTCAACATGCCCTTCAAGCGCCCACAAGAAATCGTTGACGAGAACGTGCTCTACAACTACGCCGTCCGCTCGCTTGGCCGACGTATGCGGACCGTAGCGGAATTGAAGCGGCTCATGCGCCAGCGCGTCCCCAAAGACGAGCGCGGCCATCTGCTGGTCGAAATGGTCATTTTGCGTTTGAAAGACCAGAAATATCTCAATGACACGAACTACGCGGCTGCATACTCCAGTTTCCGCCGCGACAATGAGAAGTTTGGCAAGCGTCGCGTAATCACTGATCTGAAGGTGAAAGGCGTGCATCAGGACGTGATTGAGAAAGTTGTCGATGAAACCTATGCTGCAGTGAATGAAGAAGCGCTGGCGCGGGCCTATCTGAAACGCAAGCGGCTCAAGAAACCTGCGAATGACAAAGAAGCTGCGCGAATCTTTCGCGGGCTGATGCGGGCTGGTTTTGGCGTGGGTGTTGCGATTAAAGTTCTAAAAAACTGGCAGGTCGACGATGAATTGCTTACAGCGCTGCAGGAAGAAACAGAAGAATGAGTGAAACAAATGACGGCGCTTCACCGCGGCGTTACTAACACAGGCTTTGGCTCAGGCGAGAGTCGCTCCACGGTTTCGTCCATCGTTACATCAAAATCGTGGCCACATCTGGGGCAAACAATCTGCTGATGGCCCGGCGATGGGCTGGCGGTCTTGCGCACTGGAAACGAATCCCCGCGAGGGCATTTCACGAATGTAATATCTCCGGCAGCCATGGCGATTCTCCTCGTCAGGCAGCGGCTTACGATGCCAACCATGACGCTGATTCACGATAGAGACGAGAGGAAGCGCCAACAAGTTACTGTGGTGACGTTACTGTTGCACGATCGGGAACTCCTGGCTCCATTTGATACCAACGCAATAAAGAGGCAGCTTATGAAAAAATTTGCGCTTGGGATTTTATTGCTTTGCGGCATGCGGCATACCACAACTTCGTCAACCTAAAAGC
>JBAVLE010000047.1:0-3754 GCA_049688735.1 Candidatus Angelobacter sp.
CTTAGCGCCCTTCGCGTCCTTTGCGGTAAATGGGTTTTGCCGTTAATCTAAAATCGTGGAACAACAGCACGTACACATCATTGGAATTTGCGGGACGGCCATGGCGTCGCTCGCGGGGCTACTGAAACAGCGCGGGTTCAAGGTCACGGGCTCAGATGCGGCGGCGTATCCGCCAATGTCGGATTTTCTGGCCTCGATCGCCATCCCGATCCTGCAACCGTACTCTGAAACAAACCTGAAGCCCCGGCCGGACATGGTGATCGTCGGCAATGCGATCTCGCGCGGCAATCCTGAACTGGAATATGTTCTCGACGAGCGGATTTTCTTTCGCTCCATGCCGGACATTCTCTTTGACCTGTTCCTACGCACGCGGCAGCCGCTGGTCGTCGCCGGGACGCACGGCAAGACCACGACAACGTCCATGCTGGCATGGATATTCAGGTCAGCCGGAAAAGATCCGTCATTTCTTGTTGGCGGCATTGCAGAAAATTTTGGCAGCAGCTTCGCCCTGAAACAGGGCAAGCACTTCATTATTGAGGGCGACGAGTATGACACCGCATTTTTCGATAAAGGGCCCAAGTTTCTGCACTATTTTCCTGAGTCGGTCATTCTTACGTCAGTCGAGTTTGACCACGCTGATATTTATGCCGACCTTGACGCGGTAAAACTGGCGTTCAAGCGGCTGGTGAACCTTGTCCCGCGCAAGGGCAGGATCATTGCCCATGATGCGAATGAAAACGTGGATGAATGCGTGGCCAGGGCGCTTTGTCCGGTGGAAAGATACGGGATGAAAGAAGATTCGTTCTGGCGCATCACCAACCTTCAGTTCGAGCCAGAGCGAACCACGTGGACTGTGCTGCGCGACGGCAAAGAACCTGTGAACTTTGAATTTGCACTGGCGGGCGAGTACAACGTGCTCAACGCCACTGCCGCAGCAGCCATGGCGGCAAACTATGGGATTGATCCGCCGCAGATCGTCGAGGCGCTGAAGAGCTTTAAGAGCGTGAAGCGCCGGCTGGAGATCAAAGCAGAAATTGATGGCATCACCATCATTGACGATTTCGCGCACCATCCCACGGCCATCGCAGCCACACTCGGCGCGCTGCGGGTACGCTATCCGCAGGCGCGGCTCTGGGCGATCTTTGAGCCGCGGTCAAACACGCTGCGCCGTCGAGTGCTGCAAAAAGAGTTGGTCAACAGCCTGGCGGTGGCGGACCAGATCGTAATTACACCCATCTTTAAGCCCGAGGCCGTGCCGGAGGATGAGCGCCTCACGACCTCCTCGGTGGTCAACGGCATCAAGAGGCTCGGCAAATCGGCCCGTGAGATTGCTGACGCTGACGCGATTGTTGCAGCAGTAGCGCCTGAGCTGCAAAGCGGCGATGTGGTGGCCATCCTTTCCAACGGTGGTTTCGGCGGCATCTATGAGAAGTTGCCGAAGCGGCTGGAAGAATTGCGCGGCGTACAACGCGCATGATGAGCCGCGCGGTGGCGTTCGCCCGAACATTGTTGGCGCTGATTTTCTGGATTATTTTTATTCCACCTGCGGCTTTGATCGCGTTTCCCTGGACCTTGATCACCGGCAAAGTTGATTTTCTTTATTGGCTTGGCATGGGGCTGGCGTTCGCAGCGCCCAGAGTTGCCGGCGTAAAGGTGAAGCTGGTTGGCCTGGACAAGATCGATCCGGCAGGCACTTACATCTTTATGTCGAACCATGTTTCCAACCTGGATCCGCCTATCCTTGTGCCGCTGATCCCCGGGCGCACGTCTGTGCTGGCGAAAAGAGAGATTTGGAAGATTCCAATCGTGAACAAAGCGTTGGACCTGGCGGAGATCGTGCCGGTGGAGCGCAGCAATCGTGACTCGGCCATCAACAGCATCCGCCGCGCGGGCGAGGTAATGAAACACCACATCAACATGACGATCTTCCCCGAAGGCACGCGATCAGCAGATGGCCGCTTGATGCCGTTCAAGAAAGGCCCATTTCACCTGGCGGCTGAGACCGGATTCCCGATTGTGCCGGTCACGATCTTAGGAACGTACGAACTGATGCCGAAAGGGACCTCATTGATAAAAGGCGGCACAGCGACGCTGGTGTTTCATCCGCCGCTTGATCCCAAGCAGTTTGCTTCGCGGGAGGAGTTGGTCCAGGCGACTTGGAACGCAATCAATAGCGCATTGCCGCCGGAACGCCAATGACATTATCACGGCAAGTTGACATTGGCCTTCGCCTTATCCTGTGTGAACCTGATCTCAATACTGCCTTCTTGATTCTTACGCAGCATTGGGCCGGTGTAAGCATGGTTGCCGCCATTTGCATCTGTGAACTGCACTTTCAGTTGGCCATCATCCGTAAGTTTTACCGGAGAGCTGAAGGTTTCACCGGGGGATAGCTTGTCCTTCCCAAATGTGGCGCTGGGATAGTCCACGATGATGGTGGAAAGTGGGCCGGCGCTGGTATTGACCAGCTTGATCGTTACCATATGGGCGCGACATCCAGCGAGGAAGGCAAACAGCAATAGCGCAAAACAAACTCTCGCGGTCCTCATTTCTTCTCGATCACGCGCGCGGCCAGCACAGCGCCGTTGCGATTGTCATGCAGTTTGAGGGGAAAGACCAGGATGTTCCAGTTCCAGCGGCTCTTTTTCTTGGGCAGGTGAGGCAGGCAGCGGAAGCTGCGGTCCACGTAAGTTTCACGCGTATCGGCCACGGTGCGGATAATGTCTTTCCATTCGGCGCTGAGTTCGGGAAATTCCTCAAAGCGGTTCTTGCCGGAAAACCAGGTGCGCTTGCGCTCATAAAGTCGGGCGAAGAATTCATTCACGTATTGCCAGACGCCGTCGCGGTCGAGAATTTCCAAAACGATATCATCGCCCATAGCCATGGCGATACGGGAATAGAAAAAGTCTCGCGCGTCCACCACCACGGGTTTGCCGCGACGCTTGGCCTCAAAGGAACGCAATGCTCCCAGCAGGTCATCCACTGAGCTGTAGCCTTTGAGCAGGTGCATGTCTTCCACGCCGCCGAATTTTCGTTCCAGCGTGGCAGAAAGAATAATGATAGGAACCTCCGGGCGTTTGTCGCGCAGCGACTGCGCCACTTCCGTGCCAAACTTGCCCGCGCCAAGGTGATAGTCGAGCACCGCGATATCGATTTTGTCGAGATACGTTTCAGCCTCTTCAACGGAGGCCGAACTGATGGCCTCATAACCGTTGCTGCGCAGAATCGCGGAACGCAGGATAAGGTTGTCATGCCGGTCATCCAGCAGGAGCACCTTGATCGGTTTTTTTTCTGGTCTGTCGGCCGTCATAACTTCTTGTGTCGCCCCTCCGGGGCTCGAATAATTCTTATTGCCGACCCAGCGCTTACGCGCTGGGCTAACCTCGCGACGCGCCTCCGGCGCTAATCATGGCTGTAAAGCCTTTGTCTCAGCCTGCAGATCCATCTGTAGCTCTGCTCAATATTGTTCGATTCTGGTTAATTCACTCATCGTCAAAATCTGTGCCGCCCCTACGGGGCTCGATTTATCTCTTCCTTACCCACCCTTGCGGCTTCGCATGCGCTCCCACCCCAACACGCGAAAACCGCGCGTGTCGGGGGCCCCGTGCGCTCGCCTTCAGGGTGGGCTAACCTCGCAACGCGCCTCCGGCGCTGATATTGGCAGCGCCGGTTTTTCTCTGCGCCTACAAATCCATCTTAAAAAATTCTACGCATCGTCGCGGTCTATTCTTCGGACGATTTACCACCTGAGGCT
>JBAVLE010000048.1:0-4769 GCA_049688735.1 Candidatus Angelobacter sp.
GTTGGAAATAGTGTTCGAGTGACAAGTTCAGGAAGGGGTTTTGGAACAGCGCCGACTCTCACCTTGGGCGGTGGTATTACCGCAAGCAACATTAGTTCGAGCGACACGCAAATTACTGCAACTTTCAACATTCCGGCTAGCTCCACGGCAGGAGGCGACCAGGCTATTACAGTCACAAACCAAGGATTTTCAACCGAGGGAGATACTTTCTTTGTGCAGGTTCCGACGTTTTTCGGTGCAACAAACTTCGTACAAACAACCGATCCACAAGATACCGCATGCCCATCTGGGACAACAGGTTTCTTTGGTATCGTCTTTTATCAAGTCTCCGACCAAAACGGCAACCCGATTCAAGTTGCTGGTCTAACACCGCAAGAGATATTCTCGGTCAACGGACAACCTGCGCTATCGACATTTACGCCCTTCGCAACTCCTGTATCTACGCCGTTTGGGGGGAGCTTCGAAGATAAGCCCGTAGGTTCGTGTTTATCCGTTCAGCCAAGTCAAAACCTGTGTGTAGATGTGGTTCAAAAGTTCAACATAGTCGTCCCGTCGTCGAGCGGGGGTTCAGTTAACTACCCCATATCGACTCAGACTCAAAGGCGTGATTGTCAACAGGGAATGAGAGTCACTATTACTCCCGGGTCGAGCTTTACGCTGGGCACGGTCAACTGAAACGCCAGGAGGCGATTCATGAAGCTCAAGTTCAATAACGGATCAACGTTCGTGGGATGTCTGTTGGCCCTTGTCGCAATTAGTACGACTGGACGAGCGCAGGTCATCTCTGCCCCTCCTGAGAAACAGGCAGTTCGGCAACGAATCGGTGAGATTGTTCAGCACACCGTTAAAGCGGCCCATTTTAGATTACGCGACGGAACGAACGTGTTCGTCAGGCCCCTACCATCGAATGAGGATATCGCGACAGTCAAGAGTTTTGGAGACACGGGGATTGCAGTTCTTTCTGAATATATAAAATCGAAAGAAATACTGGAACTGCGGGTCGTCGTTCGATTATTGGGCAGCATTGAGAGTGAAGCGGCGAAAGATGCGATGGATGATTTCGCAGAAAATGCGGAATTGCCGGGCATTCGTGCAAGCGCGCTCGATTTTGTGGCGGCAAGTGGGCGTGCAAAAGACATCGCGCTTTTGAAAAAGGTTGCTGCAGGCGATTCCGATCCACGTGTAAAAGCAGCGGCCCTCGATCTGATTCAACGTCATCGAGTTCAATAACACGATGCGTGGGCTTGATATGGCTATGATCTGGTCGAAGTTGATGCCGCGATCACGGTCCAGTAATGGAGGGCGTTTATTTTTACCGAGAAGATTGGTCATCTCAACGTCGCTACTTGCGTTCGCATCACGGATACAGCAGCAGAGCGCGAGTGTGCGAGGAACAGATATCAATATGGCTAGTATTCAAGGCGGCTCTGAAACAAGTCGACCAGGAGCGTCGGTCCAACTTGGATGCTGCAGTGGAACTGGCCGAAACTCTGTGTACCAAGGACATCCGTGAAAGCAAAGATACTTGTGCCGCCGCAGGGAGTGAGCCTCTGGATACACCAAAAAACCAGGCGTGGGATAAGCGTTGAGCAACAGGGCGCCTGCTAGAATCCCTCCGTGCAAAAACCAACGGTCCCCGATCCTATCCAAGCTCCAGCAGGCGAAGAACTCGTTCTGATGGCGCGTGCGACCGGCTTCCAGATCTATATCTGCCGACCCGATGCCAACGGCAAGCCAGCATGGACGCTGAAAGCGCCTGACGCCGAGTTATTCGACGAGCAGGGCAAGTCGATCGGCAGGCATTTTGGCGGGCCTACATGGCACCTTAACGACGGCAGCCAGATTACCGGCAAACTGGCGGCCAAAGCCGACGCGCCTGATCCCAATGCAATCCCGTGGCTTTTGCTGACGGTGATTGGACACTCTGGCAAGCTGAGTGGTGTGACATCTATCCAGCGGGTGAATACTGCGGGCGGACTCGCGCCGGCTGCGCAAGAATGCACATCGCAGAGCGGGGAAGTGGAGTTCAGGAGCAGTTATTCCGCGGACTACTACTTTTACGCGCGCCGGTGATCCAACCCTTACCGCTGATAACACTGATAACGCTGATTTACACGGATCAAAAAAGTTCAAGAAGGGCCATTTTGAGTTTTTAAATCCGTGTCATCCGTGTTCATCCGTGGTGAGATTTGCCAGTGAGCCGATGCAAACTTGAGCCAAAGCTCATTTGGTTTCTGCAGTCCGGCTGCTAGACTGGCTTCATGCCCGATTCGCCGCCGCAGAGTAATGGTCCAAAAGAAGAGAACCTCTGGCGACAGATTGGGCGCTACAGCAATTTGGCTTTTGTCCTGCCCGCAGCGATCATTCTTGGGTTGATCATCGGTCACCTGCTGGATCGTTGGCTCAAAACCTCATGGATCACGCTGGCGGGCCTTTTTGTCGGCTGCATTGCGGGCTTTGCGGAGCTTATTCGCGGCATTATCCAGTCAAGCAAGGAGTCATGAACACGCCACCTGAAGACTCACTTTCTGACCGCGAGATTGAACCACCACAGGCCGAGCCAGAAATTCCTGACCAAACGCCGCCCGAGCCGGCAATGGAAGCGCGCCTCTCTGGCGCTTACCGCAGAATTCTGCGCGTTGCAATTGCGCTGAGTCTGGCAGGAACGCTCGTCGCGGCGCTGTTGTTTAGCTGGCAAAGCGGCTTAGGTTTGGCCATTGGATCGTTGCTGGCTTACATCAATTTTGTGTGGCTGCATCACGGCACAGAACGGCTGGTTGAACGGATCATTGCGTCGAATCAAACGACTTCAACGGATAATTCCAAGCCACGCAAGGTTCGTTTCGCGTTCCCATTTCCTTTGCGTTACGCTCTCCTGATTGCGGTGACGTATGTTATATTAAAAAGTTATCCAAGGCTGCTCATTGGCTTCATAGTGGGCCTCATCCTGCCGATTCTGGCTGCAATGGGCGAGGGCATTTATGAAGCTGTGGTGATCAGCAAGATTGACCAAGCCTCTCGTTAGATTTCATTTTTTATTTAATTTTCAACAGGTGAAGTACAAGGGAAATGCCTGAACAGCTCTGGTTTACCGCACTCTTAAACCGCTATTTTGGCGGGATTGCCGCTGCCTTGCTGCACATGGTCGGCTTGCAGCCTAAGTACGCCAGGGCTCCCATCAGCAATCCCGTAGCAATGGAAATCCTTGTCGTTCTCATCCTGCTGATCTTTTTCATCATCGTGCGGGCACGCCTTTCCGTGGAAAAGCCCGGAGGCTTGCAGCACCTGGTGGAAGCCACAGAGGAATTTCTTGCCGAGCAGGCGCATGGCGTGATGGGACACGGTTATGAGCGCTACATTCCGTATGCCGCTGTCCTTGGCTACTTCATCCTGCTGGGCAATCTGCTTGGGCTGGTTCCCGGATTTGATTCACCCACGGCGAACCCCACCGTCCCGCTGGGTTGTGCGCTTTTGACTTTCGTCTATTACCACTATCACGGCTTGCGCGTTCATCGCCACCGCTACATCAAGCAATTCATCGGCCCGGTGTGGGCGCTGGCGCCGCTCATGCTGTTGATTGAAGTAGTGAGCCACTTTGCCCGAATCCTGTCACTCACTGTTCGTCTTTACGCAAACATGTTTGCCGGTGACATGGTCACCATGGCGTTCTTCTCTTTGATTCCTGTGTTGGTTCCAGTTGTCTTTTTGGGACTGCACTTGTTCGTGTCGCTCGTTCAGACCTTCATTTTTGTCATGCTTACGCTGGTGTATCTGGGCATGGCAGTGAGTGAAGAGCACTAGAGTTTGTAACACGCGGCCAGCGTGAGGGCGTTTGTCCCCCAGGACTTGCGTCAACCACCTACTGGCGGCAACTTGATAAGGAGAGAAAATGAAAAAACTAATGTTCCTTTTGTTGATCGCTGCTGCGGTCCTTTTGGTCGCATCGCCGGTTTACGCGCAAACGCCAGGTGGCGCGCCCGCCGGTAACTGGGCTGTTCCAATCGGCGTTGGTCTGGGCATGGGGCTTGCCGCTGGTCTGGCTGGACTTGGCCAGGGCAAAGTCGCCGGATCGGTGGCTGAAGCGCTGGCCCGCAATCCCGGAGCGCGTGCGGGTATCCAACTTGCACTCTTCATCGGACTGGCGTTCATTGAATCGCTGGTTCTGTTCACTTTCGTGCTGCTCTTTTTGCGCACGCAATAACAATCGCGGAAGCAAAGGGCCTTCGCCGCGGCGAGGGCCTTTTGTTTTTCCGGTGGTATCCTTGATCCACTCATGTCCAGCGCTCCGGCCCTTGCCTTTAACGATGTCAGCAAGTATTACCGTGGCTTTTTTCGCAGCCAGTGGGTAACGGCGCTGCGCGACTTCTCATTGCGCGTGGAACGCGGCGAGATCTTCGGTTTCCTCGGCCCTAACGGCGCAGGTAAAACCACCGCCATGCATCTGGCCATCGGACTCATGTTTCCCAGCAGCGGCCGGGGTGAAATGCTGGGACACAAATTCGGGCACGCTCCCACGCGTCGCCGGATCGGTTTCCTGGCGGAAAACGTCGCGCTCTATCATCGCTCCGCGGCCAAGCTGGTCCGTTTTTACGGCGCGCTGAACGGCATGCGCGATCCGCAACTCCGCCAGCGCACCACGGAGATGCTGAAAGAATTTGAACTTACTGACTCCGCTGATCGCAACGCGGGCAAGTTTTCTCGCGGAATGCTCCAGCGCGTAGGATTGGCGCAGGCGCTCGTCAACGACCCCGAACTGCTCATCCTCGACG
>JBAVLE010000049.1:0-17511 GCA_049688735.1 Candidatus Angelobacter sp.
GTCTCCAACAGCATCGCATTGTTTTCCGTTGACACTGGCGGAGTAGCGACTCTCGCGGGAACAATCGGCACCGGCGGCACCGGGGCCATAGTTGCCTGTGCTGGTATCGATCGCATCACGACCAACCTGGCCAGCAACCTCTTATTTGTTTCGAATGGCGGCGACCAGACCATCAGCGTGTTTCGGATCACCCCAGCCACTGGCATTCTGACTGCAGTCGCTGGATCGCCATTTGCCAGCGGGCTCACCTTGGACAGCTGTGCCGGCATTTCGCTGGCGGCGACACCGGACGGCCACTTCCTGATGGCCTCCAGCAATGGCGTTATTAAGACCTTTACCATTGCTGCAAATGGTTCGTTAAGCTTGTCCTCTACTGTTTCTTTGTTGCCCTCTCCCATGGTGGGCATGAAGATATCGGGCGACGGACGCTTTCTGGCCGTTTCGCACCAGGCCTCGGTTTCAGTCTTTACCATCAGCGCTGGTGATGGATCGCTCACGGCGGTAGCGGGATCTCCTTTTGCTAAAGGCGGTACCGGCCTGGTGGGTGGCGTTGAGTTTGATTGCGATGGCACACTTCTCTATGCGGCTGAAGGCGGGGCGACATCCTCGATTACAGATGCCTGGTCGGTAGCGGCCAGTGGAGCGCTGACGCCGCTCGCGGGCAGCCCGTTTTCAGCAACCGGCAATGACTCGAACATAGTTTTTCTCACGCCGGACAACACAATCCTTTATCAAAGCAACCAGGGCAGCAAGGACTTCAATACATTCACCGTCAACGCGGACGGCACACTTACGAGCATCGGTCTGGCCAGTATTGCAGCCGGACACACTCCAGCGGGACTGGCCAGCGATAATTCCGGACTTTTTCTCTATGGCGCCGACGACGCGTTCGGTCTGGCTGTATTTAATATCCTGCCGGGAGTTGTTCCTACTTTGGTTGGGGATACTGCCATAGCGGGTGCGGGACAAACCCAGGGGGTTGCTGCTTATCCGCCGCGCAGCTGCGCGCATACTGATTTCTCTGTCACACAAACAGCGTCTCCAAACCCTGTGACCGCCGGCAATCAGCTTACCTATACGATTACTGTCACCAACAACGGCCCCAGCGCCGCCTCCGTGGCCATCAATGATCTTCTCCCCCGCACTTTCGTTACTTTTGTTTCCTGTACACCTGGGCCGGGCGGCGTTTGTGATAAAGGCGCTGGCTTGAATCGAACGATCACATTTACTTCGCTGGGGAGCGGCCAATCGGGAACGGCTACCATCGTCGCATCCACGGTGGCTACGCTTCTGAATGGCGATACCATCAGCAATACTTCAAACGCCACCAATTCTTCTGCGGTGGATACAAACCCCGCCAACAACTCGGCCAATACATCCGTTACTGTATCAGCGCCGCTTTCAGCGACTAACTTTGTAGTGGTGGGCGCCACCGGAAATTATTTCGGAACAGCATCGCTTTCCACCACGCTGAAGAGAACACTTAACGGCGCGGCCGTTGCGGGGCGGACCATCACCTTTTCACTCGATGGAACCGTCGTAGGCACCGCGGTTACCAGCGCCACTGGCGTGGCCTCTCTTCCGAATGTCAGCCTACTGCTGGGTGGTATTCCCATCACTGCCGGTGCTCATTCCATAGGCGTAAGCTTTGCCGGGGACTCGCAATTCCAGAACAGCACTGGCACGTCCACTCTCACCGTCAACAAAGCGCTCTTGACCGTCACCGCGCAAAACGCGTCCAAAACATATGGCGACGCCAATCCGGCTTTCACCTACGTGATCTCCGGATTCCTTAATAATGAAACCGTCGCAGTTGTGAGCGGAACAGCCAACTGCACCACCTCTGCCAATGTTGGAACCAGCGCAGGAACTGCTCCAATCACCTGCGCTGTGGGTACGCTTTTGGCGACAAATTATTCATTCACGTTTGTTCCAGCCACGCTCACCATCAATCGTGCGCCTCTTGTGCTTGCTGGAAACAGTGTGAGCAGGCTTTACGGCGATCCTAATCCAACGATTACCGGCACCGTCACGGGTCTGAAAGGCGGCGACAAAGCGACTGCCACTTTCGCTACCACCGCACTCTCAACGAGTCCTGTGGGAACATATCCCATCACCGGCACTGTGGTGCCTGGAGCCTCTTTCCTCGCGGGTAATTATTCGGTCACATCCACGGGAACTGTGACAATAAATCCTGCGCCGCTATCCGCATCTGCGGCGAACGCCAGCAGGCTCTACGGTGATCCAAACCCAACATTCACCGGGACCATCACTGGGGCAAAGAACGGAGATGTCGTTACCGCCACGTTTGCCAGCGTTGCAGATCCGACCAGCCCGGTTGGAACGTACCCCATCACGGCCTCATTGAGCGGCGCGCCATCGGTGATCAGCAACTACACCGTTACTGCAAATAGCGGCACGCTCACCGTCACCCCTGCGGCTTTAAGCGTCACTGCCGCCAATGCAAGCCGGCTCTATGGCGATGCCAATCCGGCCTTCAGCGGTTCCATCACCGGAATCAAGAACGCTGACAACATCACCGCAACTTACGCCAGCGCTGCCGTCGCTACAAATGTCGTAGGAACATATCCCATTGTGCCGACGCTGATTGATCCGGCGCTGAAGCTTGGCAACTACACAGTCACATCCAACAATGGCACCCTCACCGTGAGTCCCGCGCCGCTTTCAGTAACGGCGGCGAATGCGAGCCGCCAGTATGGCGATGCCAACCCGCTGTTTACCGGTACTCTTACGGGCATAAAGAACAACGAAGCGATTACAGCTACATACGCGAGTGTTGCCGATCCGACCAGTTCTGTAGGAACATTCGCAATTGTGCCTACGCTCGTGGATCCGGGAACGAAACTTGGCAACTACGCTGTGGTCTCTGCGAATGGAATTCTTACGGTCACCACAGCTCCACTGACCGTGACCGCCGCCAACACCAGCCGTATCTATGGCGATCCGAATCCAGCGTTCAGCGGAACGATTGCTGGAATCAAGAATACCGATAACATCACTGCCATTTTCAGCAGCACTGCGACGGCAGCAGGTCCGGTGGGAGCTTATCCAATCACGTCTTCGTTAGTTGATCCGAGCGGCAAGTTGGGTAACTACAGCGTGACCCAGGTCAACGGTACGCTGACTGTCACCCAGGCCTCGCTGGTCGTGACCGGAACAAATGCGAGCCGTTTGTATGGTGATGCCAATCCGCCGTTCACGGGAACCATTGCAGGCATAAAGAACAGTGACAACATAACCGCAACCTTTGCCAGTACAGCCACGGCAGCAAGCGCAGTGGGAAGCTATCCCATCGTGCCAACGCTAGCTGACCCAACGACCAAGTTGGGCAACTATAGCGTTACGTCCACCAACGGCACTTTTGCCGTCAATCCAGCAGCACTCACAATCACCGCAGCTGATGCAACGCGCGCCTACGGAGATCCCAATCCGGCTTTTACCGGCAGCATCACGGGGCTAAAAAACAGCGATAACATTACCGCGGCATTCGCAACCACGGCCACAGCAGGCAGCGCTGTTGGCGTCTACCCGATTACGCCAAGTCCAGTCGATCCCGGAAGCAAGCTCGGCAATTACATTGTGACCGCCAATAACGGTACCCTGACGATTACGACGGTCCCTTTGACCGTAAATTCCGGCAATGCGAGCCGCGCTTATGGCGATCCGAATCCCGCATTCACCGGCACGATTATTGGGTTGAAGAATGGCGATGGCATCACCGCCACCTATTCGAGCATTGCCGGCTTAACCAGTCTGGTAGGGACTTATCCCATCACGCCGGTGCTCGTGGATCCCACATCCAGGCTGGGCAACTATACAGTCACATTGAATAACGGAACACTGACCGTCAATCCGGCTGTCTTAACGTTTACTGCAATCAATACGAGTAGGCTGTATGGCGACCCGAACCCGGTCTTTGTCGCGTCAGTCGCCGGGCTCAAGAATGGCGATCTCATCACGGCATCACTTGCCAGCGCAGCCAACGCGGCAAGCCCCGTGGGAACCTATGCGATCGTGCCGACTATCGACCCATCGGGCAAACTGGTCAACTACACAGCTAGTACGGTCAACGGAGTTCTTACAGTAAACCAGGCACCGTTGAACGTGAGTTCGGCCAGTGCCACCCGCATCTATGGAGATTCCAACCCGGGGTTTACCGGAACGCTCTCCGGACAAAAGAATGGTGACGTAATTACCGCCACCTTCGGCAGCTCGGCGACGGCAGCAAGCCCGGTGGGAAGCTATCCGATCGTGGCCACATTGGCGGACCCGGGCACGAAGCTCGGCAACTACAGCATCAATTCCAACAATGGAGTTCTAACGGTCACTCCCGCTGCATTGACGGTTACGGCCGGCAACGCAAGCCGACTTTATGGTGATCCTAATCCGGCATTCACCGGCACCATCATCGGTCTTAAAAATGGCGACAACATCACCGCTGTCATTGCCGGAGCCGATCCTACCACTGCGGTAGGAACATATCCGTTGGTGCCGTCTCTGGTGGATCCAGGCGGGAAGCTCGGGAATTATGCTGTCACATCCAACAATGGAACCCTGACCATCGGGCCCGCTGCATTATCGATCATCGCTGCCAATGCCGCACGCGCGTACGGCAGTTCGAACCCGATTTTCACCGGAGTAATTGCGGGCCTGAAGAACGCGGACAACATTACGGCGACGTTTAGCAGCGTTGCCAACATCGATAGCATTCTGGGAACCTACGCGATTGTGCCTGCTTTGAATGATCCTTCGCTGAAACTCACCAACTACACAGTTACCTCAAAGAACGGTACGTTGATAATCGGTCCCGCGACGCCCACGGTCGTATTAACTGTGCAGCCGGGCCAATCCACAGCATTGCTTACCGCTCAGGTGCTAAATGCCGGATCAATTTTCCCCACCGGCACCGTTCAATTCTCTGAAGGCACCACGGCGCTTGGTCAGCCGGCAACTCTTGCGCAGCTTTCCCCCGGAACCGCACCCACCGCATCTCTGCAAGTTCCGCTCACGCCAGGGTCGCATACGATTAGCGCGAGCTACTTAGGAGACGCAACCTATACTGCATCGTCCGCTACCCCGGTCACCGTAGTCATTGGCGGACCGCCGCCCGGACTGCGTTTCGTGCCGGTCACTCCATGCCGAGTTGCGGATACACGAAGTCCTGCTGGTCCATTCGGTGGACCGTTTATTACCGGAGGAACTTCCCGCGGTTTCTCTGTCCCCGATAGCGCCTGCAACATTCCGGCGACTGCCCAAGCTTATTCCATCAATGTAACGGTGGTGCCAAGAGGACCACTCGGATTCTTAACAATGTTCCCCTGCGGGCAGTCTGTACCATTGGCTTCAACTCTGAATTCAATTGACGGCCGGATCAAAGCCGCTGCGGCCATCCTCCCCGCCGGCACTAATGGCGGCATCTGTGCTTTCGCCACTCAGGATACGGAGCTGATTCTCGATATCAATGGATACTTCGTTTCTGATTTAAGCTCGTCTGTTCTGGAATTTTATCCAGTAGCTCCGTGCCGCCTGGTCGATACCCGTAACGCGGCAGCCTCACTTGGAGGCCCCTCTCTTGTAGGCAACGCGAGCAGGACGTTCCCGATTCTTTCCAGTCCCTGCAATATACCCGCGACGGCGAGAGCTTATTCGCTGAACTTTACTTCTGTACCAAAGGGCCCGCTCGGTTTCCTGACTACGTGGCCAGCTGGAAGCAGTCAGCCATTGGTTTCAACCTTGAACGCGGTCACTGGCGCAGTTACGGCCAATGCCGCAATTGTGCCTGCGGGAACAAATGGGGATATCTCAGTCTTTGCCACGAACGACTCTGACCTCGTCATTGACATCAACGGATATTTCGCTCCGCCGGGCACGGGTGGGTTATCGTTCTTCTCCTTGACGCCTTGTCGCGTGCTGGACACTCGCAATCCCGCCGGAGCCCTGCCGTTCAACGGAAAGCTTGACGTGGATGTAACTTCCAGCGGCTGCGGCGCGCCCGTTTCAGCGCAATCCTTTGTTCTCAACGCCACGGTTGTTCCACCCGGACCATTGGGATTCCTGACATTGTGGCCCCAGGGTGCTGCTCAACCTTTGGCATCCACATTGAATGCCATTGATGGAGCCGTGACATCGAACATGGCCATTGTGCCAACGGCCAACGGCTCAGTCAGTGCGTTCGCATCCAATCCGAATCACCTCGTCCTGGATATCTCGGGATATTTTGCGCCATAGAGTCAAAGTGTCACCTGCTGTTAAGAGAGGAAAAACAAAACTCATTTCAGCCATATTCCGCGCGATGAGTTGTCCTTAGGCCAAACAAGAATGCACAATCAAAGTGTTGGATCTTAGCCAGCATAAAGACTCAGGGACGTGATCGATTGGGCTAAGAGGGATACTGGGACTTGGAATCTGAGGACGACTCCGCGAGGATAATGGCGGAACTATTCAGACCCTTGGAGCGCCGATTTCTTTGGGATAGCCACTGAAGAGCTGCTGCCTCTGACAAGTTGTCCGCTCGAGAGTGATCGTTATCTATAGAGAATCTGCAGCTCGCGATGCGGAATCTAAGGGCCACCAGCGGCAGTTCGGGCGGCAGTCTCAGATAGTTAATCCGTCTTTGCGAATTTTTTTTCGCCGGGTCCTTTGACTCCTTTCCGGGTCCCACAAATTAAACACGTGCTCTATGCTGCATACGCCCAACATCTCATCTTTGTGCGTTGCGGAAGGTCTTGCACGCAGAATGCAGCCAACGCTAGCAATCAGCGGGTGCGCTAAGTCTTTGAATCCTCCTAGAATCTCTGTCTGTCATGGCAGAGGTCGCGAGCTCGAGTCTCAGCCGCCAGCTTTTCAAGGACTACTGATTACGTTTAGCTAAGTACCTTTTCGGCAGAATTCCTGATCTATCAACTTTCGTTTTGAGCGATAATGGCGGAATAAAACAGGCGACCCACATGCAGCGTGGATCGCCTGTTAACGTGTTCGAAGCAGGAAGTGCTTGCGGCGTTTCCTGACAACGCCGCAAGTACCTACTGCGGAGGAGCTTGCTTGGTGAGGTCGTCCACCCCGGTAACCGGCTGAAGGGGCAATGTTGGCGGCGTGAGAAATGCCGGCGGATTAATGAAATCAAAGAACTCAGTCATATCGTCTGCCGCAGCGTCTCGCGCGGTAAGCGGAGGCAGATTGAAGCGTGTTTCTACCAGCTTGAGGATCGACGTGAGCTCACGATTAGTGTGCGAGACAAAATGCGGTTTCACGAATGGCGACATCACAACAATGGGAACGCGGAATCCGCTAAGCGTGAAGTCGCCGGACAGATCATTGGGGCCGAGTTGCGGCGGTGTGGCGTCCGGCGGGACAACGGTGAAAGGAGGCACGTGATCATAGAGGCCGCCGCCTTCGTCATAGGCCAGGATGAAGATGGAATCGTGCCATGCGGGACTGTTCATCAGGGCATCAATGATGGTTTTTACGTAGGCCGCACCTTTTTGAATATTGTTATCGGGGTGCTCGTCCAGGCCGCTTCCGCCGGAACCGGGATCTATCCATACAAATGAAGGCAGATCGTCATCTGCCGTTGGACGGGCCAGGATATCGAAATAGGACTGTATCGGTCCAAAGGCCGGATTAGCGCCATTGTTGCCGACAGTAGGATCTGCATAATCCTGGAATCCGGCGAGGAACCTACCATCTTTATCGTAGTATCCCCATTTCACTGCAGCTTTTTGCAGGCTAGAGAAAATCGTGGGACAGGTCCACAAAGGATGACCAAAAGCAGATGGGAATATTCTGCCTTGCGAAGTAGCGCAGAACATATATTGGCGATTGGGTACGGTATTGGCCAGCAGCGACGAGTGGAATGAATCGCTGGTAGCGAACTGCGTGGCCAGCTCATAATAATAAGGAAGGTCACTCTGGTCGTATTGTCCCAGGGCACGCAGCCCCTTGGGATCTGTGGGCGATGAAACAGAGTGGCTGGTCAGAGCGAAGCGGTCCATCTTGAACGTGCCATCGGCCTGTTGATCAATATCAAAATGGCTCTCATCCCAGGATGGAGAGAGGTTATCCGTGCGGACTGTGGGCTCGTGGAAGAGGTGCCCGGTAAGTCCGCTGCTGCCGGTGCAGTTGTTCGCGGAGCAGAGCGGCAGAATGACGGTGGGATCATAACCAGCGTTGATCTGGTAATTTTGGATTCCATCATGATGCAAGGCGTAGTCGCCAAGCGCGCTGAAGTAGCTATCGAATGAGCGGTTCTCCTGCAACATCACGATGATGTGTTTGATCCCCTGCAAACCACCATTCGTTACCACGTTCACCGTGGCTGCTGCTGTGGATGTATGTCCTTGAGCGTCCGTTGCGGTGATTGTGTAAGTGGTGTTTTGCGCGGGTGAAACAGATACGCTGCCGCTAGGGCCACTAATCGGCGGGACGCCCTGATCAATGCTCACAGATGCAGCGCCCGTGGATGCCCAGGTCAAAGTTGACTGGCTTCCGGGAGCGATATTCGCGGGATTCGCTTTCAAAGTCACAGCCAGAGGCGCATTCACCGTTGCCGTAGCTGTGGCTGTGGCTGAGCCATTGGTGGCTGTGATCGTATAGGTTGTCGTTGCAGCAGGTGAGACGATGACGCTACCTTGCACCGCGGTTTGAATTCCGATTCCCTGATCGATGCTGAGACTAGCCGCGTTGCTGCTCGTCCAACTCAACGCTGCGGTCTGTCCGGGACCAACCGTTGCCGGACTGGCAACCAGCGTCACACCCAGAAGATTTACCGTAGCCGTGGCTGTTGCCGTTGTGCCGCCGGCGCCCGTGGCTGTCGCCGTAAAAGTGGTGCTGGCCGTGGGAGAAACTGCGGCTGTGCCGGAAAGCGCAACCGAGGTAACGTCATCCCCTAAAACCGCTGGAGTAATAGCAACCGACGTGGCATTCGTGCTTGCCCACGTGAGATTTGCTGTTTGTCCCGCAGCCACAACGTTGGGAGAAATACTCAGCGAAATTGTAGGGGCGGAGCCTTGGGGGACAACCGTAACAACAACGGAAGAAGTTGCCGTCTTGCCATTTGCATCAGTGGCCGTTCCCACGTAAGTCGTGGTCTGCGCGGGTGACACATTGGCTGATCCTATGAGCGGAAGAGCTCCTGAGGATACCGCAGGTGAAATGGAAAACGACACAGCATTCGTCGCTTTCCAGCTAAGAGTGGTGCTTTGTCCCTGGACAATCACGCCGGAATTTGCCGCGAAGGCTATTACGGCCTGCGATGGGCCGTTGTTGCCGTTGCCGCCGCCAGTGCCGGTATTGACACCGCCGCAGCCGCAAACGAAAGTGAAGGCTAAAAGGAGGGAGACCTGCAGTAAAGCTGATGAAGTTCTTGACTGAAACATGGCGCACTCTCATCCAGGGGTAATGGCTGAGATGTGCATCCAGCAGCTCAGGTTGTGCCACTCTGGATGAGAAAGCCAGCGAGCAAATTTGCTCGTTTCTTAACAATGCCTTAACAAACGCGGCCTGCCACCAGTGCTGACGGCAGGCCATGCCTCTGTTCAAATCTAAATTTCTACTTAACTGCGGCTGCTCCGGCCACAGCGCACTGGCCATCCTGGTCACTGTTGGCTCCGGAAACGCCAATCGCGCCGATAATTTTGCCATCCAAAAGAATCGGCACTCCGCCTTCCACGGGGACCGCGCCTTCCAGCGCCATCACGCGTATGCCGGCGCCGCCGCTGGCCAGCGCATCCTGAAACGCCTTGGTGGGACGTTTATACAAAGCCGCCGAACGCGCTTTGTTAATGGAAACATTTGCGCTGCCAATCTGTGTGTTGTCGCTTTTCTCGTAATAGACGAGCGTGCCGTTGGGATCGACAATGGCAACAGCCATTACCCAGTGATTTTTCACGGCTTCCGCCAGCGCGGCGGCTGCGGCTTTCTTGGCATTTTCCACGGTGATAGGCGGACCGTAAGGGTTAGGCAGCATCTGGGCCTCCATTCCCAACGCGCAAACAGCCAGCGCCAGGACTGACAAAATTTTGGTCGTGCGTGATGACATGATACATTGCTCCTCTTTTTATCGCATGCATGCGAAATTTCATCAACAGGTGCATAGGGAAAGAGACTCCAGAAAAATGTGATCGTTGCTTGCAGTCAGTGCATATCGCTATCGCTTCAGACTGCGTGAGCAAGGGAGTCTAAAGTCTGCGGAAAGCTTGTGTCAAGAAGCGCGACCGACCAGTTAGAATGCTTGTTGCTCTCAACCGACCAACATGGAACCAATCTCGCACTTTTTTTATTCTGACCGGCTCAAGCTCCAGTTCTGGGACTACGGCCAGGACGGCAAGCCCGCGCTGGTGCTGGTCCACGGCGGCCTTGACCACGCGCGCAACTGGGACTGGGTGGCGCGTTCTCTGCGTGAGCATTACCACGTCTATGCGCTTGACTTGCGCGGACACGGCAACAGCGCATGGGCGCCCGGCGCCATGTACAGCGTGGCTGAGCATGTGCTCGATCTCTCCGCGCTGCTCGATATCATTGATGAGTTTCCAATTCGCCTTGTCGGACATTCGCTCGGCGGCATCATCGTGCTGCATTACGCCGGCATCTATCCCGCGAAAGTGACGAAAGCTGTTTCCATTGAAGGCATCGGATTTCCGCCAAGCCATCGCGTTCACGGCCCTGCTTCCAATCGTTTGCGATACTGGCTTGAGGCTCGGCGGGACATTGAAAAGCGCAAACGCAAACCTTATCCCAGCTTGGACGCCGCCATGGCGCGCATGAAAGAAGCCAATCCTCACCTGAGTGATGAAGTCGCGCGCCATCTCACGCTGCACGGCACCAACTGGGATTCTGAAGGGTGCCTTACCTGGAAGTTCGATAACTACGCTCGCGCCATCGGCCCTTTCGGCCACAACCTTGGGGACACGTCAGAGATCTATGGCCAAATCACCTCGCCCACGCTGCTCTTCTGGGGACTGGAGAGCTTTGCTCCAGTGCCGGAAAACGATCCTCGCGTCACGGCCATGCAACATTGCCGTCTAGTTAAAGTGCCCAAAGCTGGCCACTGGGTACATCATGACCAGCTTGAGCTGTTCCTGCGCGAGACGAAAGCGTTCCTGGAGCAGTAGGGTCTTTATACCTTTCTTAGGTATTGTGTATCCGCGTTGCAATGTACCTCAGCGGCTAAAGCCGAGGGTTTATCAGCTTTACCGCAGGTCTAAAGACCTGCCCCACCCTACAGTGGGACACAACAAAGCCTAAAAAGGTATAGCCGGCTTAGTTTTTTGCCTGCTCCCGTGGTTGCAGGACAAAATGTGCGCGACGGTTCTGCTGCCAGCAAGCGTCGTTCTCTGCCGTCGAGCAAAACGGCCGTTCCTTGCCAAGACTCATCACTTTGATGCGGTCGGCAGAAATCCCTTCCCGAACCAACCCATTCCTGATCTTATCGGCGCGGCTCTCACCCAGGGTGAGGTTGTATTCGTCAGAACCTCTTTCGTCGCAATGGCCTTCAATCGTGACCTTCAGCGCGGGGTGGCCGGCCAGGAACGCGGCATCGGTGGAGACGATCTGCTGCTCATCGCCGCGAACGTCGGCATTGTCATAGTTAAAGAAAATGTCCTTGACGTTTTGCGCGAATAGCTGCTCGTCCGTGAGTTCTGGTTTCTTTGCGACCACCGGCGCTGGCGCGGTGGCAGGCTGCTCGGCTGGGACGGCTGCCGGCGCGGCGGGTTGCTCGGGCGGCGGTGGCGGGGCTTTCGCCGTAGTAACCGCATGGTGGCAGCCGGTGAGCGCAAGAGTAAGGATAAAAATGGTTGCAACTGCTTTAAGTGATTGATTCATGTTCACCTCGATGTCTGATATTCGATATTGGCCCGCCTGGGAAAGAACTCGCTGATGAGTCTTCCCACAACAAAGAGGCGAGCACAGTTTGTCCACAAGATGAGCAAGTGGAGGACATAAGCTCAGTTTTGTGCGTCACGTCGGGACGCAGAGGCAATATATCGCTTTAAGATACATTTGCCTGCTACAATTTACACCAGAGTAGCTGAAAAAGCGATGGAAATTTAGGTGGTGTCCTAATTACTTTAGGCCAGTACCGAAATTTAAAATACCTGGCGGCGGTTTGCGGCACACGGAAGCACAGAGACCACGCAGAAAGCCTGCTCCTGAAGGTGGTTCGCGGCTGCAGGCTGATCAAAATGCCGAAACCGGTCTTGGTTGAAGTCCGCGATCATCCGGGTTGATCTGCGATAAATTTTAGGCCTTCGATTTCGACTGGTGGGTTTCTGCTGGCGGTTTTGCGTAAAAGCATCCTTTGCTCCGAGCGCAAAAATTCAGAGGAGGGCGCTTCGCAGAGGTAAGGACGCCACGGATCTCGATATGTTGCCGGAGACACAAAGAAGTTCGGGAAGAGGGTGAACCACCGCCCTTCCCTATTTCCAGAAGAGCTCCCGCTGGTAATTCTGAGTCATGTGTGCCTCCTCGGAAGATTGTACTGCCAATGCGCATGGTTGCAGCAGCGGGGATCAATTATGCAACCCGGCGTATCCCCGGATTTTCAGCTTCTCCCGCTTGCACGGTCATGGTCTTGCTCACGCCGTGCGAACCGCCCATGCACGCTGCAATCATGCCAAGCAATAGGGCGACGAACAGCCAGTAGCCCGCGGTTGCGACCACACTGGCCACAGTGGCTGGTCCTGCTGCTACAGCGGAATTTGCCGATGCAACGGTGGTGCTGCCCAGCATTAGGGCGCCCACCACAATCGACGTGAACACCGAGAGGCCAAACGTAGTCAGTCCATGGTACATACCGAGATGTGAGCCGGCATTACCGGACAGCGCTGCCGCAGTCCGTCCTGCGCAATAGAGCGCGATGATGGACAAAATGACCAGCCAGATCCCGATTCCGACACTCATGCCGCTCACCGGATGGGCACTTGAGGGGTTAGCTGCGGATGCGAATATTGCCATTCCCAGTACTCCGAACGTGACCTCAATTGCCAGAAAAACGAATGTACCGGCAAAGATGGCGGGCCAGGAAATGCTTGAAGTTATTTTTCGATGCAATAAGGTATCGGCCATAGTTTCTCCTTGCGCACGCATGGAGAGAGAGCCGAACCTGCGCTGTTCTCCTGAGCTGCGCGTTCGTAAAATTATATCGTGTTACGATATGTATATATAGTGGGATTCTGCCGCGGCCATTTAGGTTGCTAAATTCGCGCTCGTCATCGTATCGGCTGGGCGTCGCCTTGTTCGATTTTCCGCAGCTCTCCGGGATGCAAATACAAGGACCTGTTGGTCTTGCCTTTGCCGTTGGGAATCCAGAAGAAAGCCAGCTTGAAGTAGGAGCGCCAGAAGGCGACAAAGCCGAAGAACGCGAACAACATGGCATAGACGAACACTGCAACGTCCTGAAATCGAGGGTGGTGGGCTTGTTTCAGACCGTCAAAGATTACAACGGCCACAATCACCATCAGCAAAAACATAGGTATCAGGAACTTGAAGACGATGATAAGGCGGTCGAAAAAGTCTCGTCGCACCCGGACCATCTCTTCCCGCGAGAAGCTGTATTGGAAGCGGTTGCCGCGGTAGCAACCGATGCGATCCCTTAGAGGATAGAGCACCGCTTGCCGCTTGCGCCTCCGCATCTGATACCACACGCCCAGTGCTGCCAGCAACGTTGCGCCCAGGCCAAAAAGCACAGTGTTCCGGGCGAGTTCAGGAATGTCGAGCACCAGCAGATAGAAGAGCCAAATCAGCCCGCAGAGCAGCCACAGTGCCTGCGGCCCCCAGGTAAACGATTCTCGTGCACAGCGGTTTTCTATCTCCGCCTGATCAAGCTGGGGAGGAAAGTCGAATGTACGGACTGCCGGCTGGGGATCCATGCGTGACGTTACTATGCCATGAATTGGCGGTGGGTGTCGTGCGCCAAGGACCCTGAGATTTTTCCCTGAAATCCTTAAAGACTAAATGGGCGGCGTGGGATTTGACATTACCATTGCCGTAGCAATATATTGCTACACGATATATGAAGAACCCGATACTGGAACGTGAACTGAAAAGAGGAAGCGCTGAGCTGCTGATCCTTTCCCTGGTGGAAGCGCGCCCGCGCCACGGCTATGAGATGAGCAAGCTGATCGAGTCCCGCTCTGAGGGCGCCGTGCGCTTCAACGTGGCGTCACTTTATCCGCTGCTGTACCGGCTGGAAAAGCGCGGTTGGATTGAAGGCCGCTGGGTGGACAAAGCCGAGCAGCGCCGGCGTCGATATTACCGGCTCACGGCACAGGGCAAAAAAGTTTTGCGCGCGCAGCGCAGCGCGTGGCAGACCTTCGTGTCCGCGATCAATCGCATAACGGAGATAGAGAATGCCTGATTTACGGAGATAGACGATGTCTGATTTCAGAGAAGAAGTGCGCAAGCGTCTGGCCCATCTGAATCTTGAACCCACGCGTGAAGCCAGCATCGTTGAAGAAGTTGCGTTGCACATGGAAGACCGCTGCCTGGACATGGTCGCTCTGGGAAATACGGAGGCAGAAGCTGACCGCGCGGCCCTTGCTGAGCTGGATCAGGACAGCCGGCTCGCTCGTGAGCTGCGAGAGGTCGTGCAGCCTGCCCGCCTTGGCGCGGTCCCGCCCGGCGCTCCAGGCGTTGGCTCGTATTCGGCAAATTTGTGGAAGGACGTGCGCTATAACGTTCGAGCATTACGCTTGAATGCGGGCTTTTCGATCATCGCTATCTTGTCCCTGGCGCTGGGAATCGGCGCGAACACGGCAATCTTTCAATTGCTGGATGCTGTCCGGCTGCGCGCGCTTCCGGTTAAAAATCCAGGCGAGCTGGCCGAGATACGCATCGCCAACATGCAAGGCCGGACTGGACACATGGAGGACCATGACGAGCTGAGCAATCCTCTATGGGAACAGATTCGCGATCATCAGCAGGCATTTTCCGGCGTGTTTGCATGGGGTACAGCAAGCTTCAACCTGGCTACGGGCGGAGAGGCGCGCCCAGCGCACGGGTTGTGGGTTAGCGGAGATTTTTTCAGCGTGCTTGGCGTTCAACCGGTGATCGGTCGGCTGATCACCGTTAACGATGATAAGCATGGCTGCGGCCTTCCTGCTGCCGTGATTAGCTACCCGTTCTGGCAGCGTGAATATGGAGCTTCAGAGTCCGCGATTGGCAGCACGCTCAAAATCCATAATCAGCAGGTGGAAGTTGTGGGCGTTACGCCAGCCAATTTCTTTGGCGTCGACGTGGGCCGTTCTTTTGATGTGGCACTTCCACTGTGCGCCGAGCCTATGATCGCCGAGCCTCTGGTCAAGAGCGATCACAGCCTTTTGGCGCGGCGCGACGGCTGGTGGCTCTCAGCTATTGGCCGCCTCAAACCAGGATGGTCGCTGGAAAAGGCAACGAGCCAACTGGAATCTATTTCTCCCGGCATCTTCGAATCGACTCTTCCGCCTACCTATAATCCGGAGCAGGCCAAAAAATATCTTGCCGCAAGACTCGGCGCTTCCCCCGGAGGATCGGGGCTTTCTTCGCTGCGCGAGGCCTATGAAAATCCGCTGTGGCTTCTGCTCACATTGGCCGGGACAGTGTTGCTGATTGCATGCGCCAATCTGGCGAACCTCACACTGGCGCGCGCCAGCGCCCGTGAACGCGAAACCGCGGTGCGCCTTGCGCTGGGCGCTTCACGCTTGAGGCTGATGCAGCAGGTGCTCATGGAGAGCCTGCTGCTCGCCATCACCGGCGCGATCGCCGGAGCGTTGCTGGCACAGATTCTCACGCGCGTGCTGGTTTCATTTCTGGGCACGCGGTCCAACCAGGCTTTTCTTGATCTCACTCTTGACTGGCATGTACTGGCCTTTACCGCCGGTCTCGCCGTGATGACGTGCCTGCTGTTTGGTCTGGCGCCAGCTTTGCGAGCCACCGGCACTTCGCCTGTTGCCAGCATGAAAGCCGGAGGACGCGGCGCATCGGCAAACCGCCAGCATTTTGGCGTGCGCAGGCTTCTGGTCGTGACGCAGGTTGCTCTTTCTCTTACGCTCGTTGTCGGCGCGCTGCTGTTCGTACGCACGTTCCGAAACCTCCTTTTGCTTGACCCCGGCTTCCAAGTGGGTGGAGTGCTTTCTACCTACTGCGACATCAGTCCGCTGCGACTGCCTCTGGAACTGCGCACTCCGTTCAAGAAAGATCTGCTGGAACGTGTGCGCGCCATTCCTGGAGTTGAGTCCGCGGCTGAGGCCAGCATTGTTCCATTAACCGACAACTGGTGGAATGATATTGTTCTCACCAACGTTTCCAGCCAACCAGTGCGTGGAACGGCTTTTTTCAATAACGTGAGCCCCGGATACTTCAAGACCATGCGAACGGAGCTGCTGCACGGGCGCGACGTGAGCGATTCTGATTCACTCTCTTCTCCCGCAGTCGCGGTGGTGAATGAAACGTTCGTTCGAAAATTCCTTGCCGGCACAGACCCGGTGGGTAAACAATTTCGACTGGACCTTGGCCCGACCAAGCCGCAGCCGGTCTACCAGGTTGTCGGTGTCGTCAGGGACACGAAATACGGCGTCCTTCGCCAGAGCATTTTGCCCGTCGCTTATCTTGCTGCCGCGCAGGCGGAAGATCCCGATATGCAACCCGCCCTGCTGGTGCGCTCGAATATTTCCATGGACGCCATGCAATCGTCGCTGGATCGCGCGATTCGCGGCGTGGATCCGGCCATCACATTTCATTTCGGCGTCTTGCAAACAGAAGTTCGCGACACGCTGTTGCGTGAGCGGCTTATGGCCTCGCTCTCCGGCTTCTTTGGCTTTCTTGCTGCGTTGCTAGCCACCATTGGACTGTACGGCGTGATTTCTTACATGGTGATTCGCCGGCGCAGTGAGATTGGCATTCGCATGGCGCTGGGTGCGGACCGCAGCCGCGTACTCAGGCTCATTATGCGTGAAGCCGCCATGCTGCTGGCCATTGGGCTTGGCACAGGAACGATTTTAGCGCTGTTACTAGCCAGAGCCGCTGCCAGCCTGCTCTTTGGATTGAAGGCGCGCGATCCCGAAACTTTTGTGCTCTCCATTTCGCTGCTGGCGATTGTCTCTTTGGCGGCCAGCGCACTACCTGCTTATCGCGCTGCGCGAGTAGATCCGTTGGACGCATTGCGGAATGAGTGAAGTCCACAAATGAAATGCAATGTTGATGAAGAGCATCCTGGGGACAGCTTTTCCAGAGAGAATTCCCTGAGGCAGCATGAAGCGATGAAAATCCTCGGGATCCCTTCGGAGCTCCCTCGACTTCGCTCGGGATTTTGCCTGCGGGCTCCCGCTTCGCTCACGCCCGCAAAACGGCTCAACTTCGACTCCGCGCCCGCCAGCCAATCAAGCGATAGCATTATCGCGGCGCTTCGCTTGATTGTATGACGACAACGGCCTCGAGATCGTCTCGAGTAAACTCGATTTGCTTAAGACCAAGAGCTCGAGACGAAGGAGGCCGCATATGAAGTATATCGGTTGTGAC
>JBAVLE010000050.1:0-6200 GCA_049688735.1 Candidatus Angelobacter sp.
GTTTTGGGGGCTGTACAAAGCGAAGTATAAACGAATCCGAGAGGCGGAGTCAATAGGCAAGTTGCTTTTTCTTCCGCGAACGATTCTTGATTTTCTTTGTTGAGGTAGCCTGCGTCTCAACGGAAAACGGGCACGAGACGGCATAGCGAATGATGACTTCAACCGGATTGGGACCATAGTAAGGATGGACGAACCTCCAAGCTTTGATTGAGTCGACTGCTGCAACGCCGAGAAGAGGATGGCCGGATGAAGGTTTTGCAGAAACCACGTTCCCCGTTGGAGGATCGATCTCAACCCTGATCGTTACGTCCCCCTGAATGTTGGCGATTACGGCCATCATCGGATACACGATGCTCCCACCTTTTTCCAAATCCAGGCGGTCAATATTTTCCACAACGGCGAGATTCTGCTCGGTACTGGTTGCCACGTTCGGATCGGGGAGGAGTTCCGACAAGCGAGATGGCCCGTCGGCGCGCCATGCTGAAGGAAGAACTGCGTCGAAGTCGCCATTACGTATCTGAATCGCTGCGTGCTCGGCCAGACCCCGGTTCGCAATTCTCCTCTCTTCATCAATTGGGATTTTGAACGGCTCCGACTCTGCGACTTTTGAATAACGCTGCAGTATCCCGGACTCAATATCCCATAGGGCAGTGAGATCTTCTGCCTGGTTCTTCACCTCGTCAAACCGCAGATCATTTCTGGATGGCAGCCGATGAATGATTTTGGTAGCGCCGCATTGTGCCGAAGTGCCGCGCCTGTCGTCTGGCCATGGCTCCTTAATTTTCTTGTTCCTGTAGGAACGGACCAGCGTGGCAATCGTTTTTTCCGGCGCGCATAGAGCTGCTTTGCCTGCGAGGTCGGCGACGGTAACACCCTCCAAAACCTCGTCAGTTTCCTGCACATGATAGGTGCCGCATGATGCATAAGCTTTGATGAAGCGGACTTGAGTGTCAGCGATGGATGCGGGTTGAACATCGATAATGGTCCACTCATTCTGCACGTAACTAGCAACATAGAAGGATTCGGGATGGGTTGAGGACCTCGAATAATCTGTGCTTGAGTCGGAAACATCAAGAGGGCTGGCGGAACTCTGTCCAGCGGCTTGCTGTGCGAGCGATAAGCACAAAGTGAGTCCGATAGTCCTTATCAGCATAAAAGAAGGAACGATTGTAAGTGAGATTTTTGCGGGCTCGTTGTGGTTAACGTCACAAGACCTATTTCCCTGATGGCGGCCTCCGAAACTCCTTCCATATAAATACGCTTTCCCAGCGCTGGCGCGCTGGGCTCAATATTCCGCGCCTGCGGCGCTCCGGTGGGGCACCATGCCGATCCAGCGGTGTAGGAGAGAACGCCTTTCGGCGGCATCGTTGCATCAACATTCCCGGGGTCCTTCGACTCGCCCTCATCCCGCGCTGCGTGACTCGGGCTCGCTCAGGATGAGAAAAAAATCGTCGCGCAAGAAAAAAGTTGCAGACTAGCGGTTCTTCCCCAGACGTTCATCTACTCAAACCAGCCGCTGCGGTACACCACCCACCAGCAGAAGACCAGCAGCGGGAAGGTGAGCGCCAGATTCCACCACAGTGACGGCAGGATGACGCCCATCACAACGCCCAACACGGTAAAGAGCAACCAAAAAATTTTCTTTTCCATCTGCGAGAGAACATACCACTGATTGACACTGGTAACACTGATCGGAAATTGAAAACCAAACCTTGAAACGCAGAGGAACGGGGGGAGCAGAGGAATCCAATCCTAACCCTTTGCGACCTTTGCGTCCTTCGCGGTAAATGCTTTTTGGTAAAGTAATTAATTCATGCTCGACTTAGCTTACGTCCGAGAGAACCTGACACAGGTTGAAGAAATGTTGCGCCGGCGCGGGATGGACCCGCAGCAGGTGCTGAGCGGTTTCCGTCAGGTCGACGACAAACGCCGCCAACTGATCACGCAATCTGAAGGCCTGAAGGCGCAGCGCAATCGCTCCTCAGAGGAAATCGCCAAACTCAAAAAGGCCGGACAGGACGCGTCCACGCAGATGGAACAGACTAAAGCGTTGCGCGCACAGAGTGATGAACTGGAAAAGCAGGCCGCAGAGATCGACCAGGAAATGCGGACGATGCTGGCTGGGATTCCCAACGTCCCGCATGAGTCGGTGCCGGTAGGGCGCTCCGCCGATGATAACAAGGAAGTCCGCAAGTGGGGTACGCCGCCGGAGTTCAGCTTTACTCCAAAGCCGCATTGGGAATTGGGCGAGCAGTTGGGTGTGCTGGACATGGAGCGGGCAGTAAAGCTAACGGGCGCGAGATTTGCCGTCTATTGGGATCTGGGCGCAAAGCTGGAGCGGGCGCTGGCCAACTTCATGCTTGACCTGCACACGGGCGAGCACGGCTATACGGAAGTGCTGACGCCTTACATGGTGAATTCGGCGTCAATGTACGGTACCGGACAGCTGCCCAAGTTCGCCAGCGACTCATTCAAGATCAATGACCACGATCTGTGGCTAATTCCTACTGCTGAAGTGCCGCTGACCAATCTTTATCGCGACGAGACAATTGACGCGGTGCGGCTGCCGCTTTCGGTTACTGGATACACCCCTTGTTTCCGCAGCGAGGCTGGATCGTATGGAAAGGACGTGCGCGGAATTATCCGGCAGCACCAGTTCCAGAAAGTTGAGCTGGTAAAGTTCACGCGTCCGGAACAATCTTATGAGCAGCATGAAAAGCTCACGCGCGATGCCGAAACGATCCTGCAAAAGCTGGGCCTGCATTACCGCACCATGCTTCTGAGCACCGGGGACATGGGGGCCAGTTCCGCCAAAACCTACGACCTGGAAGTTTGGCTGCCAGGACAAAAGGTGTATCGCGAGATTTCTTCATGCTCAAACTTTGAGGCCTATCAGGCGCGGCGGGCGAATATCCGCTACCGTCCGGAAGGCAGCAAGAAGAGCGAGTATGTACACACGCTGAACGGCAGCGGCTTGGCGATTGGGCGTACGTGGCTGGCGATCCTGGAAAACTATCAACAGGCAGATGGCAGCGTGGTGATACCGGAAGCGCTGCGGAAGTATGTGGGCGCAGAGCGGATCACGGCGAAAAAGTTTTAGGAAAAACCTTAACGCGGATAATCGCGGATCAGAAAGGGCTATAGGCTAAATGCTCAAATGCATGCCAACTATGGATGAATTCATTGTGCGGGCTATTCTTTGAAAGCAAAGTACGCCGAAAAGTTTAAAGTGATCCGATGGTTAGCTTGAGATCGTTTGAATCAATGTCGAAAGCGTGAAATATATGTGCGATACTGCTCTTCGCGCGTTACTCGCCCACAATAACCGCACATAAGGAGCCCCTCTGCCCGCCAATCGATTCCTGCCCTGGTTTTTGAACCCTAAAGCATTGAACCCAAACACAGCCGTAATCGAGCTGGCCCAACCATGTTGGCGGTATTTGCTGCTCTTGTCGGTGATAATTTTTGGCGCGCTGGCGCATGTGAGTGCCCAAACGCCGGGCGCAGCGGTTGGTTATTTACCTCCCCAGGGTGGCGCTGGCGGCGGCCAGTTCAAAGCTCAGTGCGGTCCCACGGAAAACCTGATGGGGTTCGAAGCGCGCTTGGGCACCTTTATTGATGCCGTTCGCCCGATTTGTGTAGTTACCTACGGCGCGACTGCCACCGGCAATCAGGTGGTAGCTCCCACCTGGAACGGAGGCCCCGGCGGACACGTTGACAGGGTGGTATGCCCAACGAGCACGCCTGTCGTGCTCGGGGTCATTTTGGGCTTCAGCAACAGTCTGAACGAGGATAGTGGAAGCGCTATGGTGGCAGGCATTCACCTTTACTGTGGCCAGGCGATACCGGCTGCGCAAACGCCCGCTGCGCTTCCGTCTGCGGTCCTTGACGCTCAGGGCAGCGCATTAGGATACGGGGCGGGTAATTCGCTTTATTTCGCTACTACTCCGATGGCCTGCCCTTCCGGCCAGGTTGCGGTGGGTGTACATGGCCGCGCTGGAACGTGGCTGGATGCCTTGGGCCTGATCTGCGGCGCGCCGCGCAAAGACACTTCCGGTAAAGCGCTGGGCAGAGTGCAAGCGACAACTCCCGCGGTTGCCATGTCAATCTGCGATCGGGCGAAAGATGCGCGTGCGCGGAACTCACCGGCAGCGGCAGCCCTTGAATCGGAGTGCGAGGCTTCAAAACATCCGGCAGGTCCGCCTTTGGCTTTGGGAAGAACGGGTTCACCCAATCCCAATGCCGGCTCGGTGCCGATTTGTGATCAGGCGCAAGATGCGCGGGCACGAAACTCTCCGGTAGCACCTGAATTGGAAGCGCGGTGCCGCGCTATCGGCGGCGGGCAAGGCATGCCCGTGGAACTGACTCCTGACCAGCTTGCCGCCAAGGGACAAACGATGGCGAGCCAGGATGAATTGGTCGCCGAACTGCGGAAACGGCAGCCGGTGGGGAACCAACGAGGATTCGATATTGGGATTGCAGCCGCTGAAAATGACACGGTGTGGGGCCCCGGGAAACAGAAGATCCTTTCGTCTCTCAATGCGCCGCAACAGGAAGGATTCAAGGTGGCAGTGTCATTCAGCATGGACCGTAACCGTAACAAGGCGCTCGCAGCTACTGGAGCAGCCATGGCCAAAGACGATCCCGCTATTGCCAGTGCCCGGACGTCCGATCCGGATGTTCGCGCCTGGCTTGGATTCGATATTGCGTCGGCAATATTCGGCGATCCGGGTAAAGGCGCGCAGAACAAAATTGGGGGCCTGCAAGCTCTAGCCATTCGAGAGCAACTCAGTCTGCCCGCACAGCGAGGTTTTAGCGCTTCCATGAAGTTCCACCAAAGCCGGCACTATAAGGCTGCTATTTAATTAGGGGAATTCATTGAAGGGCCCAAGGTCAAATGCGGCGCTCTCCATCGGCAATCTCGGAGATTCGGCGAATCCTGGCCCTTCTGGCAATTTCTTGAACCGCGCGGTCGAGCTTTTATACACTTAATACATGTTTCGCATTGGGCGCACGCTGAAGGGCTACCTGTTCTGGACCTACGCGCGAGGGAGCTTCCATTACGACGTAATGGTCACGCTGATCCTGGCGTTCATCTTTATTGCGCCCCACTACATTGACTTCAAAGACAAACCGCCTACGCGAGAGAAGCATCCTACTGGCATTGTTGCCAGTGCAGACGGAAAAACCTACGAGGTGGATGCTTTCGCCGTGGATGCCCAAGATGAAGCCATGGTGCGAGCAAATTTCCAGCGAGTGCTCAGGCCGATAACGGGTCCGGTGACGGTGGTACGCGTGGAGCAGGTGCGCGATGGCAGCGGACACGTGGTGGCGTATCGCGGCTGGGTCCATAGATAGATTCAAGTATTGCCTGCAGGACGAACTTCAGTGGAAGACAATGATCGAACGAAGCTGACGCTAGGCGTCCGAGTCGATTGCGAATGCACAACGGGAAGGAAGAAGCGACTAATCCATGAACCCCAAGCGCTGGTTTTTACGGTTGCCATTGCTGCGATTTACTCATGCAGCATTCATGCTTTCGTCCCTATGCGTCTTGATGCTGGTGGGAAGCGCGTGTGCGGAAAAGGCGAAAAAACCTGCCAAAAGCTTAGCGGCTTCTGAACAACAAGCACCTTCAGGCACTCAGCAATCCGCGCCTGGCGCTGTTGGGGCTGAATCCGGCGATCTGGCGACGGTGCTGGCGAAGATGAACCAGTCGTCCAAAGGATTTAAGACAGCGCAGGCAGACTTCGAGTCGCAGTCATACCAACGGCTGACAAACGACACCGATACGCAGAAGGGTAGCATTTATTTTCGTAAGACAAAAGGCAGCCTGGATGCGGCGTTTGATATTGGAGGTCCCGCGCCCAAACAGGTGGTCTACAAAGACGGGAAGCTGCAGATCTTTGAAAAGAACATCAATCAGGTGACGGAACGGAACGTGTCCCAGAACAGGTCTGACGTGGAAGCCTTTTTGAGCTTGGGCTTTGGCGCGAGTGGCGATGATTTAAAGCGCGACTACGACATAAAGATGGATGGCTGGGAAACCGTGGATGGAGTGAAAACCGCCAAGCTGGATTTGACGCCCAAGAAACTTAAGGTGCAGCAGACGTATAACAGAATCATTTTGTGGATTGATCCGGAACGGGACGTGCTGCTGAAACAGCAGTTCTTTGAGCATTCGGGCGACTATCGGCTGG
>JBAVLE010000051.1:0-8292 GCA_049688735.1 Candidatus Angelobacter sp.
ATTCATCAGCGCAGCATAGATGACTGACGGATCCGTGGCCAGCACCATGTGCTTTTCCAGCCGGTTGTAAAACACGCTCGCGACTTCCGGCCGTTCCTCTGGCGCGCCAGTCTCTTTTTCCACGATGCTTGCCATTGTTACTACGGCGTGGAAATTCTGGTTCAGGCCAACGTCCTTCGCCGCCTGGCGGAAACGGCGCACCATGGCCGCAGCCATGTCATGCAAAGACTGGGTGCGCGTAAAGTGATATGTGTCTGGAAAAAGGTAGCCTTCAAGGCTCGGCGCTTGCGGATCAAGATCTTTAATCAGTGCGGTGTCGTTGCGTGCGACCTTCAGGAAATCGTCGCGCTTGCCCAATTGCGCTTCTTCAATCGCGGCAGCGATGTCAAACATGTTGTAGCCTTCCGGCACAACCAGCGTTTGGAAGTAAATATCGCCGTGCGCAATGCGATCATAAACTTCGCGGGTTGTGGCGCGATGGTCAAAGGCATACTCTCCTGCCTTCAGCGGTTTGCGCCCGTGCAGGTAATGCCACGCCAGGAAAGCGTATTGGCTGCGGATGATTCCAGCATTAGCCAGAGCGGCAGCGATGTGGCGCGCGGAAGATCCAGGCTTAAGCTGCACCAATTTTTGTTGCGATGGCCCCGCCGGCAAAAGTAGCCCATACGCCAGCAGCACGCCGGCCAGCACCAGCAACAACACAACGGTTCTAAAAAGAAATTTCAACATGAATCGGTCTTTGTCGGACCTCTATATTCTAAGGGTGAATCCCCTTCGCGCATCCATCTTCCCTGCTCAAGAGGCGTCACGAATGGACAATGCACTGCCGGCTCGGGGCTAAGAATTTGGAAGGGATTCTTCAGCTCGGAGTTGCAATGGATCGCTGAGGCCGCTTGTTCAGAGTTCCACATGCAGCCTGAGCCCGGGGACAACAACCGGCCCGCGATCTTTGTTGTAGCTGGGATACGCCACCATTGGAGTGAGCAGAAAAATGCACGCCGCGTCACAGGTGAACGCATAAACTTCAGCGAAGACTTCTCGACTGCATAAAGCTTTGCAGAATCAGCACAGCCGCCATGCGGTCCACGGCCTGGGTCCGCTTCTTAAGGCTTACCTCATTTTCACGCAGCAGGCGGTTGGCTTCAGCCGAGGTGAGTCTCTCGTCCCAGAGATGGACGGGCAGTTGAAAGCGCTTGCGCAGCTCTTCCGCAAATTCAGCCACTTTCTGCGATTGCGTGCCCTCCTGTCCGCTCATCCGCAGCGGATTCCCAAGAACAATTTCCTTGATTTCATACTGGCGGATGGTCCGCTCCAGCCGGCCAAAGTCGGCCCGATTGTTCTTGCGCTGCAGCGTCTCGATTCCCTGCGCGGTGATGCCCAACGGGTCGGTTACGGCAAGGCCCATGCGGCGGCTGCCGTAATCTATGGCCAGGATGCGTCCGGTGTCTCCCACGCGGGCGATTATACGAGTTTCTGCATCTCATCTAACCATATGGCTTCGAATCGCATTATTCCTCCAGGACCAGAGCAGCTTATGCCGGAGGAAGCCCCGGACAATCAGCTTGCCGAAAAGGAGCTGGAACAAAGAAACCAGCGCGAGCTTAACACCGCTCTGCATGGCGGAGCGGTGGCACAAGTTGTTGTCGGGGCCGCCGTGATTTTGACAATCTGCTATATCGCCAAGCTCATCCTGATAACGCTGCTGGTCTCGGTCTTGCTTGCGTTCGTGTTGGAGCCGGTGGTCAACATGCTGGAAAAAGTCCGTTTGCCGCGCCCGGGGGGCGCGTTTCTGGCTGTCCTGTTCATGCTGGTTCTTATGTATGCGGGAAGCTACTTTCTCTATGGCAAAGCCATGAGCTTTGTTCACGAGTTGCCTAAATACTCTGCCCGCATTCGCAGCCATCTGGCCCACTTTCGCCTGCAAACAAGCGAATTAGAAAAAACCACACAACAGGTCTTTCCGGAAGACAAGAACGCCAAGAACCCGATGCCGGTGAAAGTGGAGAACCAGGGAACACAAGGCGCGATCACAGACAAGCTCGGTGCGGTCACTGAAGTGGTGCTCACGCTCTGTTTCATTCCGTTTCTCACCTATTTCATGCTGAGCTGGCAGGAGCACGCGCGGACCAAGTCTGTGCAGCTCTTCCGCCCTGAGAACCGCAGCACCGCTTACGTTACGCTGGGGCACATTTCCACCATGATGAAAAGCTTCATTGCCGGAAATTTTCTCATCGGGCTGTTTATGGGCGTTTGCAGCGTGGTGATCTTTGGCTTTCTGGGTGTTCCATATTTCTATTTCATTGGCTTCATCAGCGGCTTTCTCAGCCTTGTGCCATACCTTGGCATCGCTGTGGCCGTGCTCCCGCCGATAGCGGCGGGTATAGGCACGCTGAGCGATACGCGGCTGCTTCTGGTGGCCATCACTGTCCTCAGCCTACACATGCTTTCCATGAATGTGCTTTACCCCAAAATCCTGGGCAAGCGCCTGCAACTGAACCCGCTTGTGGTTACTATTTCATTGCTGATCTGGGGCTTCATTTGGGGAGCTATGGGCCTGATCCTGGCTGTTCCGATTATGGCCGCCGCAAAGATCATCTGTGACCACGTGATTTCTCTGCGCGCGATTGGGGACTGGCTCGGAGAGTAAGGAACCGGATCGTGGCCATTGAGTGATCTGTCATCGGGTGATCTGGTACGCTTTTCCTTCTTTTTTGATGACCCGATCTCGCAACTAGAGTGCTTCTTCCGCCCCCAGCCTGCACCGCTCCAGTGTCTCCTGCATTTGCTGATGAAAAGCGGACATCTGCTCGTCGGTGGCGTCGGCAGGCACATACATGGGGCCGCTGCCGTAGATCATTGCCGTTGAAAATGGTTTGGGAATAATCATCTGGTCCCAGGAATTCAGGATCCACGCCCGCTCCACCGCAACATAAAAGCAATTAATTGATACGCCGGTTTTCTTTGCCAGCAGAACCGGCCCGGGCTTGGCAACGTAGCGAGGCCCGCGCGGACCATCGATGGTAAATACGACGCCGTGTCCCTGCTCCAATTGCTGGCGCATGCCGATCAAAGCTCCAACGGCTCCGCGCGAACTCGATCCTCGGACGGCGGTGAAACCCAGTTTTTGAATGATTCTGGCGATGTATTCACCGTCAAAGCTGCGACTGGTCATGACGGCCAGCCCTTTATTGCGAAAACGATAGGTTGCGGGAATCACAACCCGGTGCCAGAAGCACCAGATCACCGGCGGCCCCGCGCCATAGGAATCAGAAACGCAACCGGGTTCAAGAAAGGCCTTATAGCGCAGGGTTGCGCCGATTAGACGGACTAAAAGGTATCCGGCCCATGAAATCAGCCAAATTTTAATCCGCTCGCTGAAGGAGAATGTACGCGTGCTTTCCTTGCTCTCGCGTCTGATTCCGGCCTGCGCAGCATCGCTCACGATTCTGATTGTATAAGGCCTGCAAAGATAGCCAGGACACAAAACTTCGGGCGCAATCTGCTTTCATCTGCGAAATCTGCGGCTATCAGTTTACGCATACTTAATCCACTTCATGATTTCCGGCAGGTTCGGCTTTTTGCCGTACATCAGGATGCCTATGCGGTAAATGCGCCCACAAAGCCAGATCATTCCATAGATAGTCGCGAGCATCAGCCCTATTGAGAGCCCGATCTGCCATGCGGGGGTGTCGCCGCCCTGCATTGCAATGCGGCTGAACATCACCAAAGGCGCGGTAAAAGGAAAGAGCGAGCCAAAGACCGCTATCGACGAATTGGGATGGGTGAAGATGTTGGTGATGAAGATGATGGCAAGGATCATCGGCATCATCACCAGGAACTGCATTTGCTGAGCTTCCTGCTCCGAATTCACCATGGAGCCGACAGCTGCGCAAAGCGTGCTATACAGAACATAGCCGAGCAGGAAGAACACCACAAAATATATAAGCAGCATGGGATTCATCGCGGCCTTCACCTGTTTAAGCATGCCGGAGGTCACCACGGCGTAACCGGCGAAAGCAGCAGCAGCCGCGGCCCAGATTCCCACTTGCGTCAATCCTACGGCCCCCACGCCCACGATTTTTCCTGCCATCATTTCCTTGGAAGTTGCGGTGGAGAGCATCACCTCCATGATGCGCGACGTCTTTTCTTCCAGGATAGAGCGCATCACGTTGATGCCATAGAGCAGCACGGTCATATACATCACCATGACCAGAACCAAGGTTGCTATGAACATAGTTTCAGGGTTAGGCGCATTTTTGCCTCCTGGGCTTACCGGCTCCACGTTCACGGGCTGTAGAGCAGCATCGATATCGGTCTCCTGCAAACCTTTGGCTTTTAGAGCCTGGCGGCGCAGCGCGTCGCTGACCGTCTGGCCCAGGATTCCATTTTCGATGAAGCTGGACGTGTCGTTGGTGACGAAGTCAAGCTTTCTGGCGGCGATAGCATCGGGCGTGGCCCACAGAAAACCATCAAGTTGCTTCTGATTGACCTTTTGCGTGAGCGCTTCTCTCTCCGCAGGCGTGGCGTTCGTGCTCACGTCCACGCTGAAGTGGGTAGGAGGCAGGCCGCGCTTGTTCGCCGCTTGATTATCCTGCTTATTCGCTTGCTGGTCCTGGCGCTGCTCAATGCGGCTGCGGATCATATCCGCTGTGTCGCGGTCCGCCGCCACCACCACCATTCGCTTGGTCTCATTGCTGCCACGGGTGATAAGCAGTTGGGGCAGAACAATGACGCCGAACATCAACGCCGGAATAAAAAATGTCATGATCACGAAGGCGCGCGTGCGCACCCGCTCCAGGTATTCACGCTTGGCGATAATAAGAGTGTTATGCATTGGTTTTACCCACCGTATTGATGAATATTTCTTCCAGTGACGGCTCCATGAGCTCAAACTTGTTCACCCTTGATCGCGCAGCCACCATTTGCAGGAGTTGCTGCGCGTCCGCGCCCGGCGCCAGCCGCACTTCAACGTAATTGCCGTAATTGTTATAGGCGCTCACCAGGGGGTTCTTCTCCAGAAAATCGCCATTCCCCTCATACTCAATCTGTACGTTATTCTTGCCGTAGCCAGCTTTGATGGTCTTGAGATCGCCCTGCAGCACGGCATTGCCTTTATCAATCAGGCAGATGCTGTCACACAGCTTTTCCACCTGGTCCATGCGATGGGTTGAAAACAGAATCGTCTTACCTTGTTTCTTCAGATCAAGCATTACGTCTTTCAGCAGTGTGGCATTGACCGGATCCAGCCCGAAAAACGGCTCGTCCATGATGATGAAATCAGGATCATGCAGCAATGCAGCAACAAACTGGATCTTCTGCTGCATGCCTTTGGAAAGCTCTTCCACCTTTTTTTGCAACCACGCGTCGATCTCCAGCCGCTTGCACCACTCCGTGGCTTGCTGCCGCGCATTAGCGGCCGTCATACCATGTAATTCACCCAGAAAGATCAATTGTTCTATGATCTTCATTTTTTTGTATAACCCACGCTCTTCCGGGAGATAGCCGACTTTGTTCAGGCTCTTGCGCCCAAACGGCTTGCCAAAAAGATTGATCTGGCCGGAATCCGGCGCGGTTATGCCGATCATCATGCGGATGGTGCTGGTCTTGCCGGCGCCATTTGGCCCCAGCAGGCCGAAAACGCCTCCTTGTGGAATGCTGAAAGAGAGGTTATTTACCGCCACAAACTGGTCGTAGGATTTGCAGACGTTACTCAGTTCAATTGTTTGCATGAAGAAGGGTCCCTGCACAGAATGTTATACGGTCGGGATATGCCAAAGTTACACAATTTCGAGATATTGGTCGATCCAGCCGCGGACCTTCAAGCGGCGTTCGTCAGTGCCGTCAAAGCGCATGCCATAAACTTTGTCGCTCTCGCGGTACCAGCATACGAACGCCCGGACATGTAACTTTTCTGCTCCGGGCAGCGTCAGGGTAAGGCGAATGGCATCGGATTTCGGCAATGGGGCCAAGCATCGTATGGAGATCCCGCCGGAGCTGACTTCTACCGTTGTCCCGACTACCGGCCGTCCATTGATATCAAACTCTGCGTGCGAAGCAACCGGAATCCGCACATAGCGCCGCAGTTCATGGATCACCAGCAGGTGGGTGGCACGGACCACCTTGAGCACGCTCTGGCGATCCAGCGGCTCATCCAGGACGGCGTTGATTCCATAGCTCGAATACCGTAGCGCTTCTTGCGTATTTCGCGCTATACCGTAGATTACAAGGCGGCGGTTTGAAGGCGAGTTGCGCGCTGCTTTCAATATCCTGTCCGCTTCAGGGTCATAAAGCCGCAGCACACAGGCCTCAAATTTCTGGCGATTCAGCAGCATTATCGGATCGCCATCAGCCGGCACAACCGTAATGCCGAACTGCCGGAAACAATCATTGAGGAAAGTATTACAAGCGGGATCGATATGGATGCTGGCGATCCTGGCAGTGATCTTGCCCGAAATGGCCGCGACTGTGGTGCTGCTCATATCTCCCTGGATTCTATGATCTGGAGGCGGAAAATTCCTTCTTCATGTCGGCCGATGCGACCTTATTACGGCCCAACTGCTTTGCCTGATATAGGGCTGCATCCGCCGCTGCCACTACTTCATCGCGCGTCACGCCGTGTGCGGGATAGTCGGCCACTCCGCAGCTGATGGTAACAGGCCGGGGCACTCCGGGGAAAAAATGGGTCTCCACTTGGCGGCGCAGTTTTTCCGCAACCCTGACTGCGCTTTCTCCGCTTGTTTCCGGAACCACAATGGCAAATTCATCGCCGCCATAGCGGCACACCATATCCATCTTGCGCAGTTGCTGCTTCAGGATGGTGGAAACCGAGCGCAGCATTTCATCGCCCAGGAGATGCCCGAATTCGTCGTTCATCTTCTTGAAGTGGTCTATATCCACCATGATCACGGACATACGGCCCTGGAAGCGACTGGCGCGCTCCAACTCTTCTACAATGCGCATCTCGAAAAACCGGCGGTTGTGGATTCCCGTGAGGCCATCCACATAGGCAAGCTGCTTCATACGATCAAAGTTGTGCGCGTTCTGTATGGCGGCCGCGCAGATGTCCGCCACAGATTCAAAGGGCTTAACGTCATCATGATCGAATGCATTTTTCTGCGCGCTATCCAGCGCCAGAACGCCGAGCTTTTCACCAAAGATCACCAGCGGAACGCACATTTCCGACTGCGTCTCTGCAAAGCCAGCTATATAGCCTTCAACGTTGTTGACGTCATTTTCAACCACGCTTCTTCCTGACGTCATGGCACGAGCCGCCAGTCCGGCGCCGGGAGAAAGAATCTCTCCCATGCTGAGGTTTGCCGTGAGACGGCCTTCATGCGCGCGCACCCGCAGAGTGTCACCTTCAGCCAGCAGCACCGCGGCATGGTCAATGCCAAACAAATCCATCAACAGGCGGCAAACCACGGTGAGGAGTTCATCCAGGTCCAGCACGCGTGTGGTCTTTTTGGCCACGGCATTGATGGCCTCAAGCTGCTTTGTCCGGCGGCGCTCCGTAGAATATAGCCGGGCATTTTCCAGTGCCATGGAGGCCTGCGTGGAAAACAGTGTAAGCAAATCAATTTTTTCCAGATCAAAGTAGTCAATCTGGTCACTCTGAAAATCGAGCACGCCAACCACGTCATCGCGGACCATCAAAGGGATTGCGACTTCAGACCGGGTTTCATCCACCTTCCGCAGATAGCGGGGATCTTTTGTGACATCAGGCGCATAGACCGGTCTTTTGATTTCCGCCGCTGCCCAGGTCAATCCTTTGCCTTTAGGAACCCGGTATCCCACATCCAGATTGCTGCGACCAAGATGGGCACGGACCTGAAGCTCCTGTCCGGACTTATCCATCAGAAGCACGGCCCCATTCTGCAACTGGAAGAAATCGCGGATAATAGTGAGGATGCGGTTCAGCACCTCGTCCAAATCAAATGTAGACAAGATCGCCTGACTGGCGTCATACAAAATAGCTATCTTTTGCATCGACTCGAGCAAGACGAATCCTTTTCCAAAAATAAAATTTGGACTACGCGGCTCCCGGCGGGGATTGACTTAACCATTCCGGAGGGGGATGTGAGCACGTAAAGCCTGGTAATTCAGCGTTAACCAATTTTATAGCGAAAAGGCAACCGAATGAAAGGTGATTTTAGTCACAGCCCCCAAGTGTTTGATCTAAGGGATTAGACCCAGTTTCCGGCTTGGGAATGAGCTTTTTTCGGCTACACGGGTCTGAATTTGCTAAGAATTTCCTTGTAAATACAGCGCTTCAGGGGCTTAGCTCAATGAGAA
>JBAVLE010000052.1:0-4916 GCA_049688735.1 Candidatus Angelobacter sp.
ATGTGATATGTTCATCCATCCACGGCATTGGAGCAGCTTTGTCCACCACCCCGGAACATTTTGACGTCCTGATCGTTGGCGCGGGCCTTTCCGGCATTGATGCCGCGCATCATCTGCAGAAATTCTGCCCCAAAAAGAGCTATCTGATCCTGGAGCAGCGGGAGCGCATCGGCGGCACCTGGGACCTGTTCCGCTATCCCGGAATCCGATCAGATTCTGACATGCTGACCATGGGCTACTCATTCCGTCCGTGGACAAGCCCAAAAGCCATCTCACCGGGCGAGGACATCCGTGAATACATTACAAACACGGCCCTCGAGGAAGGTATTGACCGTAATATCAGCTTCCGTCACCAGATCAAGCGAGCCGAATGGTCGTCAGAAGAGGCTAAGTGGACTGTGGAGGCCCTAAAGCAGTCATCGTCCTCGGGCACAGGCAGCAATACGGCAGGAGGTACGAGCTCTGGCGGGGTTGAAATAAAAGAAGAGCCCGTAACCCTGACCTGCAACTTCCTGTTCTGCTGCGCGGGTTACTACCGCTACTCTGCGGGCCACCTGCCGGAATTTCCCAACAGCAACCGCTTCAAAGGGTGCATGATTCATCCTCAAGCGTGGCCTGACAATCTTGATTACGCCGGAAAGCGCGTGGTCGTCATCGGCAGCGGAGCTACGGCGGTGACGCTGGTACCCGCCATGGCTAAAGCTGCTGCTCACGTGACCATGCTGCAACGATCGCCCACCTACGTGATTTCTGCTCCGGAAAAAGACGGCATCGCCAACTTTCTGCGCCACATCATGCCGGCCATGTGGGCTTATCGGCTCAGCCGCTGGAAGAACGTCGGCTTCATGACGTACATCTACCAGCTCTCGCAGCGCTTTCCTGACTTTGTGAAACGCGGCATCATCAAGAAAGCGAGCAAACAGCTGGGAACGGACTTTGACGTGGATACGCATTTCACTCCGCGCTACCGCCCTTGGGAGCAGCGCATGTGCCTGATTCCTGATGCGGACATGTTTGAGGCCCTTAAGTCAGGCCACGCCAGCGTGGTCACTGACCAGATTGAGACCTTCACGGAGCGCGGCATCCTGCTCAAATCCGGCAAAGAGCTTGAGGCCGATATCATCGTCACCGCCACCGGCTTGGCGATGCAGGCCTTTGGCGGCATGGAACTCACGGTGGACAAACAGCGCGTCGATCCGGGGCAGGTCCTGGCATACAAGGGCGTGATGATGTCCGGCGTGCCGAACTTTGCTTCCGTCTTCGGTTACATCAATGCATCATGGACGCTCAAGGCCGACCTGATCTGCAACTATGTCTGCCGACTTTTGAACTTCATGGACCGTAAAGGCGTGCGCCAGGTGACTCCTAGTCCGGTGGCCGAAAGCGCTGTCGCGCCTTTTGTTGAAAATTTTTCGTCAGGCTACATTCAGCGCGCGCTGGCCAGCTGGCCCAAGCAGGGACAGAAGAAACCATGGCGCGTTTATCAAAATTATTTTCGCGACACGGTCAGCCTGAAATGGACTCGTGTTGACGATGAAGGGCTGGAGTTTTCGAATCCTGTCGTCAAGGTGGTCCCGAAGATGCAGGATCAAGCTGAGGACAAGCAGATGGCAATTAGCAATTAGCTAAGAGCATAACCCACCACTGATCAACACTGATGCCACTGATCGGGAAAAATCCTTCACAAGTGGCATTTGCCCGAAGGCGCCCTTCCATGTCACGATAGAGAGATTTCCTCTCGTCAAAATTGCAACTAGAGAGGCATCCGACGGAATTTCTCCGCGACTCCGCGGTGAAAATGGATGTAAGCCGCGAGCCCGATCACGCGGCACGCGGCGCTGCTAAAAGCGCGGACAACTGCAACGGCCCGAACAATGCGCTCCGGCGGTTTGGAGCGTAGCGACAGGAAAAATGGATTTTCGTCTAGCTTCAGACTACAAGCCCAAAGGCGACCAGCCCAACGCCATCGAAGAACTTACCCGCGGCATTTACGCCGGAGAAAAGCATCAGGTGCTTCTGGGCGTAACCGGCTCGGGTAAGACTTACACCATGGCCAAGGTGATTGAGCAGCTCAATCGCCCGGCGCTGGTGCTGGCCCACAACAAGACGCTGGCGGCGCAGCTCTATCATGAGTTCAAGCAGTTCTTCCCCTCGAACGCTGTCGAGTACTTCGTCTCTTATTACGACTATTACCAGCCTGAGGCCTACATTCCCGCCGGCGACGTTTACATCGAAAAAGAAGCCACCATCAACGACGAACTGGACAAGCTTCGCCTCTCCGCCACGCGGTCTCTCTTTGAACGCCGCGACTGCGTCATTGTAGCGTCAGTGAGCTGCATTTACGGCCTGGGATCGCCGGAAGCCTATTACGGCATGCTGCTCTTTCTGGAAAAAGGGCAGAAGATCAAGCGCCAGGACATCTTCAGCAAGCTGGTGGAAATCCTTTACGAACGCAATGACGTGGACTTCAAACGCGGCACGTTCCGCGTCCGCGGCGATGTGATCGAGGTCTTCCCTACCTATGACGACAACGCTTATCGCATAGAGCTCTTTGGCGACGAGGTTGATTCGCTCTCCCAGATCGATCCGCTGTTCGGTACCGTCAAGCAGAAATACACGCGTCTGCCGATCTATCCCAAGAGCCATTACGTGATGTCAAACACCACCAAGAACCAGGCCATCGGCACCATTCTGGAAGAATTGGCGTGGTGGGAAGATGTGCTGTTGAAGGAAGGGCGACTGGTTGAATCGCAACGGGTACATCAGCGTACGCGCTTTGACCTTGAGATGATGAAGTCCGTGGGCTACTGCCATGGCATTGAGAATTATTCGCGGCACTTCAGCGGACGCAAACCCGGCGAGCCGCCGCCAACGCTGCTGGATTACGTGCCGCGCGACTTCATCATGTTCATCGATGAGTCGCACCAGACAGTTCCGCAGTTGCACGGCATGTGGCACGGCGATCGTTCGCGCAAGGAAAACCTGGTGCAGTATGGTTTCCGTCTGCCTTCGGCGCTCGACAATCGTCCGCTCAAGTTTGAAGAGTTTGAAGAGCGCACCAACCAGATCATCTATGTTTCCGCAACGCCCGGCCCCTATGAGCTCACAAAGTCTGCCGGCGTGGTGGTGGAACAGATTATTCGTCCCACCGGCCTGGTGGATCCTCCGGTGGAGATCCGCCCCGTCAAAGGCCAGATTGACGATCTTCTGCATGAGATTCGCGACCGCGTAAACAAAGGCGAGCGCGTGCTGGTGACGACGCTGACCAAGCGCATGTCTGAAGATCTGGCGGAGTATTATGCTGAGGTTGGCGTGCGCTGCCGTTACATGCATTCGGAAATCGAGACGCTGGAGCGCATCAAGCTGCTGCGCGACCTGCGCAAAGGCGAGTACGACGTACTGATCGGCATCAATCTCCTGCGCGAAGGCCTGGACCTGCCTGAAGTTTCTCTGGTGGCAATTCTTGATGCCGACAAAGAAGGTTTCCTGCGCTCCGCCGGTTCGCTGATCCAGACGATTGGCCGCTGCGCCCGCAATCTTGAAGGCCGCGCAATTCTCTATGCCGACAAGATGACCGACTCTATGAAGCGCGCCATTGATGAGACCGACCGCCGCCGCGCTATTCAAGTGGCTTACAACCAGGAGCACGGCATCACGCCGGAATCGATCATCCGTCCTCTATCCATGTCTCTAGCCGGAATCGCCGAATCGGATTACGTGGATGTAACACAGGCTGCCGACGGCTTGCCCGACTTCAAGTCGCAGGATGAACTGGACGCTTATATTGCCGGCATGGAAAGCGATATGCGCGAGGCGGCAAAGAAATTTGAATTTGAAAAAGCCGCCAAGCTGCGCGACATGGTCCGCGAGATGCGTACAAAAGAGTTTTTGTTTACTTGATCGCGGCAATGGTATCCAGGTTCAGGCCTCGCGCCAGCGGCGCGAATTCTTCGTATGTACGGCACCCGTGCAGGCGAGAAAGGCAGGCAGTTTGCGCGGCTTCAGGCATGCGGTTCCTGAATTCAGATTCGTTGTTGAACGCAACCATGATGCCGGCCAGAACTTTTGTTGGAGGAATCACTGGCTTCACGCACGGATTGGAAGCGCACCCAACCGGCAACGGCATTTTTTGCGATAAAGTAAGTGGAGGCCGCGTGCCATTGCTCATGAAAACCGAAACCTGCGTCACCATGCCGTCGTGCACCATGACTATCGTGTTCACCAAAGTGTGAGGCGCAAGGCCCAGCATTCTTAAAAAGTAATTCGCCCGCTGGGTGTGATAAATACACTGTCCGGAAAAGCACTGTAGGTCCATTTTCTGGAATGCCGGACGGCCAAGCAATTCAGCCTCAGTAGTTTTGCCCACGGTGATTCCGTTGATGGCTTCAAGATCGCGGGCCGCGGCATTGGCAGGCGCGACGATTTCATATCGGATGAAAATCCCGGCGGCTATAAAGATCAAGACAATAGTAGAAGCAATATATTTCTTCATGGATGATCCGCGGAACCTTGGCTCAATCGCGATCCAGGTCCCGCCGCAACTCTAGAATGCACGGTTGGAGACTTCTTGCGACGCGGTAAAATTCTTTCGCGATGATTTGCCGGCCTTCTTCTTCTCAGCTTTGGGTAGGGGCGTGGAAGTTGGGCTTGCCTCCGGTTCTCTACCCAACTTCCTCAGCTCTTGTTCCAATTCTGGACGTTCCAGCGCGCCGGTGATCCGATCAATAATTTTTCCGTCGGCATCAATGAAGATTGTCCCCGGCATTCCCTGATTTACGCCAAAATCGTCCAAGCTGTCGAGCGTCGCGCCCATCATCACGGTCAAAGCTTCGCCCCGATGCTTCTTGATGAAGGCTTCAATTTGGGGCTTCATGTCCTCATCGTCAATCGAGGCGGCGATGAACACTATCTTGCCC
>JBAVLE010000053.1:0-6054 GCA_049688735.1 Candidatus Angelobacter sp.
CCTTTGTGGTTAAGGTTTTTGCTTTTCCTGATCAGCGTTTATCCGCGTTAATCAGCGGTAAGATTTTTGTTTTTTCCCTCCTCCGTGTTTTCGCAGCCTGCCCTGAGCGACTCTGAGCTTGCGAAAGGGAATTCGAACTGGTGTGCTTTGTGGTTAAGGTTTTTGCTTTTCCTGATCAGCGTTTATCCGCGTTAATCAGCGGTAAGGCTTTTGTTTTTCCTCCTCCGTGTTCCGTAGCCTGCCCTGAGCGACCCTAAGCTTGTAAAAGGGAAGTCGAACGGGTGTCCTTTGTGGTTAAGGTTTTTGCTTTTCCTGATCAGCGTTTATCCGCGTTAATCAGCGGTAAGATTTTTGTTTTTTCCCTCCTCCGTGTTCCTTCGTGTCCTCTGTGGTTAAAGGTTTTGATTTTTCTTATCAGTGTTATCCGTGTTCATCAGTGGTAGGGTTTTTCCGCCCAATGCTGCAAGCAGTTTGCTCAGCTCTTTCTTCAACTCCAGCACCGGCAACGGACACTCCGGCCAATTGTGTTCCCAGCACACAATCAAATCGCACCCAGCCGGATCGTGCATGTGTCGCATAAAGTTTCGGCTTTCCTGCTCAAATTCAATTCTTACTTTCTGCAGGCGCTTTTCCGCCACCATGCGTAAAGCTTCGCAGTCAGGAAATTCCGCCTGTACCCTCAGCACCAGAAAGCCCAGATGCAAGGCCATCGCTCCAAACAGAAAGACCACTCCTAATTCGTTCGTCGGCGCGCAGACCAGAGGGCTCCACCCCGTAAATTCGCCATACACGGGCTGGCCTATCATTAGGCTGGGCACGGGTTGCGCCGCTGCCATTCGCCAGCTTCCTTTCTGACGTCGGGCATATTCTTCCACCAGCTTCCGGACGTCCGCCCACTCCGCCGCAAGCCCCTGCTCATCCGCATATTGCTTTAGCCCGGCAGGCACATGCAGCCATGAACCAAAGCGCGCTCTCAAAGGGTGCAAGCTGTACTTGCTCCGTTCTTCGTATTCCATGTACGTCGGAATCTTCCCCAGACTGCGGACTATGCTGGTCCAGTCATGGAAAAGGTCCGCCATTTCCACTTTTTTCCCGGGCCCCAGTTTTTCCAGCCCGCAGGTCTCCAGCATTTCTTTGTAGGTGCAAAAGTTATTTTTGATCTGCTGCCTGGTTACCCCGCCATGCCTCATCAGTTCTAGGCGTGAGGGCGTGTGTCCTAATTGCTCCGTCAGCTTCAGTAGGACTGCTATTAGCTCTTGTCTGTTCATCTTCTCGCTCCAATGGGAAAGCTTGATTTTTGTGGCACCCTGGTTTCTGTGGCACTGCATACTTGCTGGTGATGAAAGCTTGATTTTTGTGGCACCGGCACTCCTGCCGGTGATGAAAACGGGCCCCGCCCGCGCGGTTTTTCGCGCGGATGGGGTAGAAATTGGCGTAGACTTCAGCAATTTAGCCTCAATTGGCGTGGGTTCAAAGGTGTTCCTTTGCGCCCTTCGCGCCCTTTGCGGTGAATGGTCTTGCCTTTTCTGAGACTTTGGAGGGGTTTGAACACACTTCTGCCCGCAATGAATTAGGGCTTATTCAAACCATTTGAGGCCGCGGTAACTGTGGACCCAACGATGGCCCGCAGACTGCAGGGGTGCTGGCCTTTCCGGGTGTTTCAAGGGTTTTTCCCGCCGACGCCGCTCTCGGTCTTTCAGCGCAGATTATCGGCGAAAAAAATACGGCAGTCAATAAGATTTTTGGCCAGTATCGTCTCGGAAATTAGTACACCTTGACAAACCCTGACCCAGAAACCATTCACATTTCGCGCGGCGAGCTCTAGCCGCAGGCGTTTCCGCCTGCGGTGGAGCTTATTAAATCGCTAGTTCGTCTTCTCCAGCGTTGCAGTTAGATTCACTTCAGATCCGGACATCACCGTCATCTCTCGAGACCAATCCTTATACCCGGCCATAGTTACTTTAATGGTGTGCTTTCCCGGCTTCAGCTTGAGCTTGGCGGGGGCATTCCCAAGAAAAGCGTCATCCACTGTGACTTCCGCTCCTTCGGGGGTAGAAACCAGGGCAATCAGCGCCTCAGCTTCACTGGCACTTACGTTTGATGTCCCGCCTAGAGCCGCCGCCCCGCTTGCCGCCTCAGTTGTCGGCTTTGCCGGTTCTTTCGCAGGCTCGTCTGTACTTTTCGCAACTTGGGTGTTTACGCCGGCCGGAATCTCGTTTCTATCCTTATCGCCCACGGAGATCGGAACCCCAGTTACTCCCTGCAATGCAACCAGGATCGCCCGAAAATTGCTCTTGTCCCCTTGCAGCAGTACCCCCTGCTTCTTACCGTCTTTATCGGAAAAATTGATGCCGATGTAATGCAGTTTGGTCTTGTGTAGCGCGCTCAACGCTCCAATACCCAATGAAAACACCGCAAGACCTATCGCTGTGCCAACTCTGCGATGCGCCTCTTGCCCATAGCTCAGTGAAGTTACGTCCTTGGGATCGATCGAGACCGATTGCCCATCTTTCAGCGTCAGAATGATGGCCTCAGAGGTCACGTTGAGTTTGTTCCCCCACTCATCTGGCTTAACCTTGGTTGAAATGCTTCCGCCATTGTAGCGGACCTTGTCAAAGTTGTTGCCCTGGGCATAAACCGCTGCCGGGATACATAAACACAGACACAACGCGAGTAGTATTCTTAGCACTTTCATAGCGCCTTTCTATAGTAGGGAATGAGAATGGCAGCGATTGTATGATGAAAAGATATTCTTGTACATCAGAGATTATTAGAAGTGAGGAGGAATCTTTCATCGCTGCCCGGCGCACTTATACCTTTGCGCGAAGAGCTGAAGATCGGTCCTTCATCAAGCGGTGTCTGCGACTTAAAAGTATGTTGGGCCTGCAGTGCTTGGGCGGTGGAAGAGCGGCCATTTATGCCTGTGAGATGATTCTTTCTGAATCGCGCTTCAGCGCTGGCCTGTCTTACTGCTTTCCAGGACGATAACGCAAGGCTCGCCATGCACAGCGCCGTTAGGCGCGTCGCGAAGTTAGCCCAGTACATCCCCGAGGTGCGCTTGCGCGCACTGAGGCGTAAGTGCTGGGTTAGGGAACTGCTTACTTCATTAATGCCTTCAACATGCCAAGTTTCTCGGTGTCATTGAATACCCCCTTTGTCACCGCCTTTGAGAACAAGGACACCCAGTCCACAGCATCAATGTCTGCGGGGCGATTTGCTTGCTTTCCATTTTTCCACCAGGCCAGTCGAATTTCTTCACACCTACCTTTGGTGAATATCCGCTCCAGACAGATTGAATCATTTTCTTTGCCTTCCCATGCACACGCCAGAACATAGCAATATCCTGTTTCCTTGATTTTCAGAGATTGCGCTTCAGCTTCCGTGATCAATGATTGCCCCCATAAAGAATTTCTTAAAAGTCATTTTGTTCAAATACCAATGTCTCAATGTATCGTGTCCAATTCTAGCTGGCAGCTGATTCCAACGCGGTGCACCAATTCCCAAAATGGAACTATTAAGAATTTTTTAAATGATAGCGAAGCTATATTCAGAGGTACTCCTCATATAATCACGACTCGCTTCACGGGCCCTGATCTCAGTTGCAGGGAGTTCGCCAATGCCGCGTAAGCTTCTCCGCCTCGTAGCCACTCTGGTTTTTTTCCGATTACCAATCTATCTTTTGCCCAACATCATAGAGCCAGCTCCAGCTCACAATTGGACCAGTACGTAGAGCACGTTTCGGAGCTGAGTTCACGCGCACGTGCCAATGTTTATTTCGCCAATCCGCAATCGCTTTTTCGCGGTGTGCAGGTAAACTTCGTCAACGTGGGCACAGGCAATCTTACTTTCTTGCGTCGTGACATCGTCGCTTCTGGGCGAGTTCCGTTGGTGTTAGCCCGCGTGTACGATTCCAGCAGCAAGGGCAGCATTGACTTCGGCCCGGGATGGACTCTCTCTGCTGCAGAATCGATCACAGTGGCTGATGGCAAAGCGCATCTTCTCAGTGAGAACGGCTCAGCAATTGATTTTGTCAAAGCTGACGAGACTAGTTTTGCGCTGGAAAAGGATTATCCTTCGGACTACATTGGCCTCCGCTTGGTTGATGCGACCACGCTTGAAGCCAAGCTGCGCACTGGCTTTACCAAGCAATTCGAACTCATAGGCGGCGCTTTCCGTCTGGTGAAAGTCACTGACCGGAATGGAAATGAAGTTAGGCTCTCTTATAGCAAGGGCCTCCTGAATAAGATTGAGAACGCAAACCACTCCATTACCATATTGCGCAACGCGAAGGGCAGAATTATCTCTGCTCAGGACGATCAAGATCGGAGCGTCCAGTTTGCTTACGATACGCAAGCTCGGCTGATTGAGGCGGATGATCTGGGCGGCAACGCTTGGACGTACAGTTACAATGCAGACGGAAAACTCAAAGCCGCAAAAGACCCTTTGCAGCGGTTAAATTTTGGTGTTTTCTTTGACGACAATCAGCGCGTGCGGCGCTTGCAGCTTCCTTCTGGCAGCATTCACTTCAATTATGATGATGCCGCTCGCTCAACAACGGTACTTGATCGCAAATCGCTGATCAGCCGTTTCTTCCAGAATGAAGATGGCATCACCACGCGCGTAGTGAATCCGCTCGGTGAAGAAACGGCCATCACTCTCGATGATTCCCGCAATTTCCTTTCTCTTTCTCGAAACGGCTCGGTCGTAGAGCGCATGGAGTATGACCAGCAGCACCGGATCACCGCACGCCACAGCACTCTTGACTCAGGCACTCTGGATCGGACCTATAGCTATGATCCATCCACGGGCCAGCTTGCCGGCATTCACTCCACTAATGGCCAGGACCAGACTTTTTCCTATGACGGAAGCGGGAATCTTGCCAGCGCCGGTCTTCCAGATGGTATTCACAAGTACGGGCATTCCGGCAGTGGTGATTTGACTAGTTTCTCCACTCCTGCCGTAGACCTGAGTTTTTCTTCTGACGCTGATGGCCTGATAGCCGGCATGAGTGAAGGAAAGAATGCAGGCACAACTATGAAATACAAAGCCGGTGGGGAACTCGATTCCGTTGTTTTTTCGGATGGGAAAAGCGCCAAATATGAATTTCAGCCGTCCGGCCTCAGGGCAAATCTCACCTACAAAGACAAACGGCGGGTTGAATATACTTATGATCCGGCTGGCAATCTGACCTCCACAAAAGTAATGGATGCCAAAGGGAAGCAGACTGCCGGGCAAGTGCTCACCCTCGACGACTCTTATCAACTCGTGCAGCAAGCCACATTTGCAGGAAAAATCGTGAAATTTGCCTATGATAAAAATGGAAATTTGACTGAGATCAGAGAAGGCAAATCCCTCGCGCGTTTTGAATACGATTCATTGAATCGCCTGGTCACAGTCATTACGCCAGGCGGACAGCGGCTGGCGCATGATTACAAAGCTGGCGGGCAATCGATGGTAGAAGCATATGAGCACGCAAAAACTCTGGTGCTGGATCGTCGTGATACCGGCCTTACATTTGGAGCGCCCGCAGAAATACTTTCCAGCCGTCCGCTCACCGGTGCGCTGGGGCCACTCCGGTTCTCTGAAACGCTTGGAACTTTTCAGCTATCCAATTCCGAAGGAACTGAAATAGTCACCCCGCAACTGTCAGTCGAGCAGCCGCTGGAAAAACTGAACATTATTTTTGATGGAACGCCCCTCCAGCAGCGTCAGACACTCTTCAACCGTCCCTTTAATCCCATGTTCATTCCGGCGGAGTACGCGTCAATCAATTGCTGCCTGCTATGCACCATTCGTCCCCCGTATTGCGAAGACTGCGACCCGCCACCTCCGACACCTGCTTTGACGTCCATAGACCCCCCAAATGCAGATATCAATGCCGGAAGCGTTCAGGTCACTTTGCAAGGAGCTTTCAACGACGCGTCTGAAACGGTGCGTATCAGCGGCACCGGCCTGACTGCCTCGAATCCAGCACCGGTCAATGCCAATGGAGATGCTACAACTACTTTTACTATCGGCAGCGGCGCTACCGTAGGAAATTACGGCGTGTCGGTG
>JBAVLE010000054.1:0-8454 GCA_049688735.1 Candidatus Angelobacter sp.
GGCATAGGTTATGGCGGATCTTGCTTTCCTAAAGACGTTGCAGCCTTCCAATCTGTGGCGCGGGCGTGCGGGGGCCGGTGGAACCTGCTGGAAGAGGTATCTAAAATCAATCACGAGCAGATCGGCAGATTTTTACAAAAGGTCCGCAGCACACTAGGGACACTCAAAGGCAAGCGTGTCGCTGCCCTGGGATTGGCGTTCAAAGGTGGCACGGACGATATTCGCGAGTCGCCGGCGATTAATGTGATACAGGGATTGTTAGCGGAAGGCTGCAAAGTCACAGTTTTCGATCCTGCGGCGATGGAAAAAGCTAAAGCGATCCTGGAAAACAGCGTGAACTACGCCCGGGACGCTTATTCCGCCGCTGATAATGCTGACGCGCTGCTGATTCTTACAGAATGGAAGGAGTTTGCCGCGCTGGATCTTAAACGTCTTTGCAGGTTACTGGCTGTTCCGCTCGTGCTGGATGGCAGGAACCTGTATTCTCCTGAAACGATGTCCGAGGCCGGGCTCACCTATCACAGCGTTGGCCGGTCTAACGGGAAAAACCGATCTCTGGATTTTGCCATGGAAGATGGAGCACTCCAACTGCGGCCAACTTTCGGAGCTTAGAAAAAATTTATTTATAAAACAGTCGCTCAAGAGAAGCTGGCCCACCGCAGCATCAATCTTTGCGCTTGCCTGGAGTATGGCGAGAGACGTCCTTCTGTAAGCCGTCTTCTGACCTGCTGAGGAGAAAACCAGCTTGGATCGCGGCTCTTTCAAGCGGATCCCCAGTGCTGTAAACCTCCATGAGAAAGCTGCGATGCGGACTTCCAGGGTATAGGAATCAATGCGACCGACTGCTGTTCCTTTCAAACATGGCTGCACAACATCCGCTGCAGTTCTGATAGCTTTGCGCCAGTGCTATTCGTGAGCTCTGGATAGGGCAGAGAAGTGCAACGGAGATTTGGCCCGGTTCTACAGGCCGACTTGATAGATGTCTTCACATAGAACGCGTAAAACTTCAGCCACACTCCAGGCCTGCGCGAAGCATCCGCGAGGTCGATGCGGAGCGTCACCATCGAAGATCTCTGAAATCTGTCCCAAGCCGGCTTCGGTCAAATGTTCTCGAATTCCCCGCAGCAGATCATGCGCACGAGATCGTGACTGCGCCGATCTCCCATTCACTTTCACGTAGGCTGAGATGAACGGCCCTAGCAGCCACGGCCACACCGTGCCCTGATGGTAAGCAGAATCCCGACTGCGTTGATCGCCTTGGTAGGTGGCTCTGTATTGCGGATCGGCGGGGCTTAGGGTCCGGAGCCCGACCGGCGTGAGCAGTTCACGTTCCACGGTTTCTACTACAGCACGGGCACGTTCCGCGGAGAGCATGGAGTGATGCAGGCTCACGGCGAAGATCTGGTTTGGCCGAATTGACCTGTCCAAGAGATCACCATCAACAACGTCGTACAAGCACTGCGCATCGCTGTTCCAGAAAATACGATTGAACGTCTGACTGGCAAGTGACGACAGGCGCGAGTATTTCTTCCTCTGCTCATCATCCTTAAATCGCGCCGCTAAGTCTTCCATGACGCGCAGAGCGTTATACCAGAGCGCCTGAATCTCAACGGGCTTGGCGCTGCGCGGAGTTACCACCCAGTCGCCGATCTTGGCATCCATCCACGTGAGTTGCACGCCCGGAGCGCCGGCATGGAGCAGGCCATCTTCTTCCGCGTTGATGTTGTAGCGCGTTCCCTTGATGTGAAAGTCAATGATCTGCGTGAACACCGGATAGAGTTCCTGGCGCAAAAAATCATAATCGTTAGTTGCCGCCGCGTACGCTCGCGCAGCCTCAAAGAACCACAACGCAGCATCCACGCTGTTAAATTCCTCTTTCTCACCGGAATCCGCAAACCGGTTCGGTATCATGCCCATATCCGTGTGGCGGGCAAAGTTTCGCAAAATGCTTTTGGCAATGTCACTGCGCCCGGTAAAAAGTGTGAGACCGGGAAGCGAAATCATTGTGTCGCGACCCCAGTCTGTGAACCAGGGATAGCCGGCAATCACAGTCCACTCTTCGCCTCGACGCGCCAGGAATTGATCTGCCGCGACTGTCAGCGCGCAAACCAGCGGATCGTCTACTGGGGACGAAGCAACCAGCTCACGCCGTCGTTGCAATTCCACTGAACGGACCGCAGCGGCTTCCCGAATATCTTTCTGTTCCGTTGAGGCAATTACTGTTGCGCTCTGTTTGTCACTTAACTTCCATGCCAGCACAAACGGATTGAATAGATCTTCCTGATAGTCGAGGCCGCGTTCCAGATCCACGCGATAGGAAAAATTCTTGTACCAACAACCTTGTTCCTGAAGATGCGCGGCGTCGTGGGCAAAGTAGAGTCGCGGCAACCCTGCGTATGGTTCCAAGCTGGTGAGATTCGGCGCGATTTCCAGCTCACGACTGAATGCACCATTCTCGTGCGTGGTGGAATGATAATCGCGGAAAGCGACTAGAGGGCGCACTTCCAGTACGATTGCCGTCCCTGGAGGCGCTTGTAGCAGCTTATACTCAACTTGAACAGTGTTGCTGCCCTGCGGCATAAAAATAGATTTTTCCAGGCGGACGCCTTTTACTTCAAAGGTCCACGTTGGAAAAGGATCCAGGCGAAAATTGTTCAGTAATAAATATCCTTCAGGATGAATGACACTTTCGTGTTCGTTGCTTGCGTATTCGTTCGTTGAAAGATCAATGCGACTGCTCCCAATGGCTAACGTTTCTTCCAGCTTGGAGAGGAGGAGCATGCGGCCGCCCGGCGGATTGAGCGCCGCGGTAAGTAGCCCGTGATAGCGCCGGGTATTCGCGCCCGCGATGGTGCCGCAGGCAAAGCCACCTAGCCCATTTGTGTCAAGCCATTCGCGGCTCAGTCCCGCTTGCAAATTGGTGCAGACACTTTTATCGAAGCTGATCATTTATGCCACGTTGGCTGCAATGCTCGCGACGACAAATCTTCAAGGCATCTGCGGCCACGCGGCAATTCTTCGCTGCGCCTTTGGACCGGTAGCTCCTTCACCCTGTCGCGATCAATACACAGCACAAAGTTAGCTAAACTACCTGCTGTAGCAGTTCCAAAACTATGTTCTTTAGCCGCACAGGGTCAGCGATCTCCGAGCCTTCGGCAATCAGCGCCGTCTCAAAGAGAAGTTCAACGGAACGGTCAAGTGACGGGTCCTCATTATTCGCCTGATAGCGGTCATACAATCGCGCAACGATTGGATGTCCAGGATTGAGTTCCATAATGCGCCGCTGTTTGGGGCCACCGCCTTTTCCCTTTTGCAGCAAGCGCTCCAAATGCGGACTGTACTCATGTTCTTCGGTCACAAGGCAGGCAGGCGAATCGACCAGCCGCGTGGATAACCGTATCTGCTTCACGTATTCATCCAGTTTTTTCTGGCAAGCCTGGAGAAAGCCCGCATACTCTTCTTCTTTTTTCTTGACTTGCTCCTCAATCTCTTTTTTCTCCTCTTCCGTGCCAAGGTTAACTTTGCCTTTCGTGACAGATTTCAGGCGCTTCCCCTCAACCTCATGAAGATGGTCGGCTACCAATTCATCCACCGGGTCAGTCAGGTAGAGAACTTCATAGCCTTTCTGCTTTGGAACTTCAAGATGCGGAGAATTTTCAATCACCTTGCGCGACTCGCCGGTGAGGTACAGAATCTCAGTCTGTTCCGGCTTCATTCTCTCGATATACGCTTTCAACGTAGTCAGCTCTTTGGGATCGTGAGAGGACTGGAACAGGAGCAGCGGAATCAACTTTTCCTTGTTTTCATAATCCGAACTGACACCCTCCTTCACCGCTCTTCCAAATTCGTTCCAGAATTTGGTGTAGGTCTCAGACTCCTGTTCCCGCATCTCGGTGAGCGATTCCAGCACCTTGCGTGTGAGCCACTTGCGAATCTGCGCGATGTGACGGTCCTGTTGCAGGCGCTGGCGGGAAATATTGAGCGGCAAGTCAGTGGAGTCTACAACGCCCTTGATGAAGCGAAGATACCTGGGTAGCAAATCCTCACATTTGTCCATTACCATCACGCGCCGGGCATACAGCCGCAGACCAGCCTCAGCGCCGTGATAAAAGAGATCATGCGGAGCGCGCGAGGGTATGAACAACAACGCCTCGTACTCGACAGTCCCCTCGGCTTTTAGCGGCAGCCTCTTCAGGGGTTCAGTCCAGTCATTGGAAAGATGTTTATAGAAATCGTTATAGTCGCTTTCACTCACCTCTGAGCGGCTGCGCGTCCAGATCGGCTTCATTGAGTTCAGCGTCTTGGTTTCAGTCTTCTTTGCTTCTTCCTCGGTCTCTCCTGGTTCCTGGCGCGGACCTTCATAGATAATCGGATAGGCGATGAAATCTGAGTACTTATGAATGATCATCGAAAGCTTCCAGCGATCGGTATAGCCCTCAATGCCATTTTCGGGATCAGGTTGCTTGAGATGCAGAATGATCTCAGTCCCGCACGACGCTTTTTCGGCATCCGTCACCGTGTAGGAGCCATCGCCAATGGATTCCCACCTGCTTGCGCCCGTTTCACCTGCGCGGCGCGTCACGATGCTGACCTTGTCCGCCACCATGAACGCTGAATAGAACCCGACTCCAAATTGTCCAATTAACTCGGCCACAGCTTCAGCAGATTGCGATTCTTTCATCCGCTTGCGCAGCTCACTTGTTCCAGAGCGGGCGATTGTTCCGATATGTTGTATAAGCTCTTCCCGGCTCATCCCGATACCGGTGTCACTGATAGTCAAAGTCCGTGCTGCCGGGTCAGGCTTCAGGCGAATCTCATACGCGTGGCCCTCCTCCACCAGCTTCGGGTTAGTCAACGATTCAAATCTCAACCTGTCCAAAGCGTCCGACGCGTTGGAAATCAGCTCTCTCAGAAAAATTTCTTTCTGTGTATAGAGAGAATGGATCATCAGGTTAAGAAGCTGGGTAGTTTCAGCCTGGAATTGAAATGACTCGACAGTGGGTGCAGTTGACATGATCTAGCTCCCTGGGAAATTGATTGCACAGGCATGCCTTAAAGGCATACCGGGATTTTTATCGCAGGTAAGTATTTTACCGTAAAATATGCGCTGCATCCCAAACCTCAGCACAGATTAGACTTACCAAAAAGTCCGGTAGCGGTGTAATCTGAATCTTTCCATTATGGGATTCTTGGCTCTGTTTTTCGGGGCTGAACATTCTGGTTCAAGCGGAAGAAATTTTTGGGGTCATAGTGTTCTTTGACCGCAACCATGCGGTCCCATCGTTCCCGATAAGCTTCCGGCACGCGATCCTGCTCATCGCCACTCATGAAGTTTACGTAGACGCCCGGTTTCATCGCCGGCCGAAGTTGGTGGAAGAGTCCACGGACCCAGGAGATATGGAGGGGATCGGCGAACGCATCCTCCCAGTTCGCCAGCAAGGTAATGACGAAAGGGGCGCTACGATCGCCAAAAGCAGTATCGCCCGCAGGAATCAGGCAAGCTGCGCCGCCCAAATAAGCAAGCTCAATCATGGTTTCCGTTGAGGGAATGGTTGCCAATACAGCCATCAGGCGATCAATACTGTCATTGTCCAGGTAGTTGAAATAACCTGACTTGGTGTAATAGCGGCGACCATGCGGAAAATCAGAATCCGCCATGGTTTGCAGGTTGAGGAAAGAGATGATCTTGCTGGTGACAGAATTCGCATCGCACATTGCAAGTGCGCGCTCAAGATGCTGGCGACCGGCTTCAGGATCGCCGGTCCAAACCAGTGAACTGCTGGCTACGGGACGATCGCGCAGTCCGGCAGGAACCTTGTGAGTGTGCGGGGCCAGACGTAGATTGATGTTCCATTTCAAGTCCAGTGGCGCTTCGGCCATGAATTCCCGCCACAGTTCAAGGAGAGGGCGAATACCTGCCTCGGCCGTGAGACCTTCAGCCAGCACAACGGAAGTAAGCGGATGCAGCTTTACTGTAAATTCTGTGACTACTCCAAAGTTCCCGCCTCCTCCGCGCAAGGCCCAAAATAAATCCGGATTTTCCTGTGCATTGGCGCGCACTAGGGAGCCGTCGGTAGTCACAAGAGTGAACGCCTCAACATTGTCGCAAGATAATCCGAACCGGCGAGTGAGCCAGCCTGTTCCTCCACCCAGAATCAGTCCGGAAGCTCCGGTATGGGAGACGACGCCGGAAGGGAAGACCAATCCTGCTTTTTGGGTCGCTGTATCCACGGATCCTAGCAAGCAACCACCTGCGAAGCGGGCGCGCCGAGCGTCAGGATCAACTGTGACCTGCCTCATTTTGCATAAGTCGATCACCAATCCGCCATCGCAGGTGCTGAAACCTGCAAGACTGTGTCCTCCACAACGGACGGCGGTGAGAAGTCCATTCTGGGATGCTGAGCGCACCGCGCTCTGCACGTCTTTCACATCTGCGCATCGCGCAATCAATCCGGGCGTGCGGGAAAACATGCCATTCCAGACGGCGCGCGCGCTTTCATAGTCGCTCTGGCCCGGGCGCAACAGATCACCTTTGAATCCGCGGTGAAGGGAAGAATAGACTTCGTCGACAACGGCGGTCATCTGCCACTCTCCTGCCGCCGGCGATTGCGCAGATACAGAAGCGAGATAATTGCCAGGAAAACAGCAAACGCTGGAAATGACCACTGCAATCCGTCCACGAAAAACGTTGTTACTGAGATCGCAAGGAGCAGCACAATACCGGTGACGGTAAGGAACGGATGCGCCGGCAAACGCATCGGCAACTTTGATATTTGCTCTGGGGTTACGGCCTGGCGAAATCGAAGGTGCGTGTTGAGAATAATCAGCCACACAAAAAGCATTCCTGCCACTGCCGCGCCGTATAGCATAAGAAAAGCATTCTTAGGCGCAAAGATGGCCAGCAAGATGGCTGCGATGATCCCTGCGGTTGACGCCACCAGAGCGCGATGCGGTACGCCATTGCTACTTACCTTGCCCATCCATTCAGGCGCATAGCCTCCCCGGCCCAGGGAGAAAAGCATCCGGGTTGCAAGATAAAGGTTTGTGTTCACGCTGGATAAAGCGGCCGTTAATACCACAAAGTTCATGATTGTGGCGGCGTAGGGTATCTGCGCGGCGGCGAATGCCGTCACAAAAGGACTGCCGGAGAGCGAACCGCCAGTTTGGTCCCATGGAACCATGGTGACCATGATTGCAATCGCCAGAACATAGAACCCAATAAGGCGATAAACAATGTTCCGCATAGCTCGCGGAATGGTGACTTCCGGATTCTGGGCTTCTCCGGCGGTGACTGCGATGATTTCAACCCCCATATAACTAGTGACAGTGATGGTGAGGGAAAGCCAAACGCCTTTCCATCCCGCCGGCAAAAAACCTCCATGCTGCGTTAAATTTGCCAGCCCAATCGCCTGCCGCGATCCTACGCCAAAGATCAAAGCGAGCCCTATCAGGATGAAGGCGATGATGGCGGCCACCTTGATCATGGCAAACCAGTATTCAAATTCACCCAGGCGGTTGACCTGCATGGCATTGAGTGCCACCAGAGCGGCTGACACCGTTACCACAGAGATCCATTGCGGGAGATTCGGCAGCCAGAAAGAAATGTAAATACCCGCGGCTGTGACTTCGGCGCCAATTGCGATGATCTGGGCCGCCGCATAGGTAGAGCGGACTGAAAAGCCTGCCCATGGACTGAGATACTTTTCCGCATACACTCCAAATGCACCGGCAACAGGATGGACAACAGCCATCTCCGTGAGCACATAGGACATGATGAGAGCGATGCCTGCTCCCAGAAGATACGAAAGAATGACGGCCGGCCCGGCGAGCCGGATGGTAACGCTGCTTCCTAAAAACAGGCCAACACCAATGGCGCCGCCAATGGCCATCATGGTGAGTTGCCTTTGGTTCAAGCGGCGCTGAAGACCTTCGCCTTCCGCCATAGGAACCTGGCCAGCAAGAGGCGCAAGAACTGCTGGACTTTCGCGATCAGTCATCGCTGCCAACGCTGGCGGATTCACGGACCAGAAGATTGATGTTCTGCGCCAGGACTTCCATCACCGCTTTCACGTCATCCAGCGTGTTGTAAACATGAAAGGCGATTCGCAAGCCGTCGTGACGGTTCGATACGATGATGTCGCTTTCAGCGAGTTTCTGTACGAGCAGATTTGAATCCGTGGCTTGCAACACCACCAGCGGTCCCGCGCTATCGTCTGGCGTCTTGGCCTGGATGCCAAGATCATGAGCAGAGTTCAACAGCGACTGCGTGAGTTTCTTGATGTGGGCTGCCACGTTCTCCATGCCGATTTCCTGCAGCAGTTGAATTCCCGGCATGGCAGCATAGAGGTTGGGAACTGAAGGCGAGCCGGACTCAAATCTTCGGGCGGTTGGAGACAGATCAATATTTTGGGGATCAAATGCGAATGGGCTGGTCTGGGCAAACCATCCGGTGAC
>JBAVLE010000055.1:0-7440 GCA_049688735.1 Candidatus Angelobacter sp.
GGATCATTGACCGGCATCATCAATGGAGTGGATTACAACGAATGGAGCCCGGAGAAAGACAAATACATCGTCCGGCAATATTCCGCTGACAGTCTTCAAGGCAAGAAAGAGTGTAAGTACGATCTGCTGCGCCAGTTCGGCATGGAAAACGCGCCCATTGATACGCCAGTGATTGGGATTGTTTCACGCTTTGCGGCGCAGAAGGGCTTTGATCTGATTGAAGAGATTGGCAGCGACCTGACGCGCCTGCCGGTGATCCTTACTGTGCTGGGCAGCGGCGACAAGGAATATCAGGACATGCTGCTGAAGCTGCAAAAGCAACATCCGGAAAAAGTCGCGGTGAAAGTCGCGTATGATAATGGGCTGGCGCACAAGATTGAAGCCGGAGCAGACATGTTCCTGATGCCGTCACGTTATGAGCCCAGCGGCTTAAACCAGATGTATAGCTTGCATTATGGGACAGTGCCTATCGTCCGCGCTACGGGCGGGCTCGACGATACGATTGAGCCGTGGGAACCGACTTCGGCCAAAGGGACAGGATTCAAGTTCAGCGCGTATTCCGGAGTAGCGCTGCTGAATTGCGTTCATGAAGCATTGCGAGCATTCAAAGATGAGGCAGGCTGGCTCAAGCTGATGCAAAACGGCATGAAAAAAGATTTTTCGTGGACTGCGTCTGCGCGTGAGTATGTGAAGGTTTATGAGCGGCTCTCGCCGCCTAAACCAGGGCCATCAGAGAAGGTGCTGGAGTTCAGCAGGGTTTAGGTTTCTTCTGAAATCTCGAGCAAAGCGAGAGATCCTATCATCGCTAACAAATTTGTCATCTTCCAGGTACGTGGAGATCTTTGTGGCCAAAGAGATCTCTCACCCGCAAAAGGCGCGGGTTCGAGATTTCAGAAAAAGTTCCTTCGTGTCCCTTGTGGTTAAATGCTCTTCTTCTGCTTTGCAAAATACCAGAACACCGGCACACCCGCCAGCATGACCAGCGTCATCACAATAGTTCCCACTAGGGAATGATGAATTTTGTCGATGAAGGTGTAATAGAGCAGGACTGCTGCGGCGGCGACGAAAAGCGCCGGAACAATGGGATATCCCCAGGTGCGATACGGTCGCGGAGCGTCGGGCTCGCGTCGGCGGAAAACGAAGATGGTGCTGGCGGCGATCATGTAGAAAAGCCATTCGGAGAAAATTGCCAGTTCGAGGAAATCGCGGAATGATCCGCCGCCCAACTGAAGCGCAATGGCCATGACACACTGGACAATGAGAGCCAGTGATGGAGTATGAAAGCGCGGATGGACTTCAGCCAGGGCTTTAAAGAAATAGCCATCGCGGGCCACGGCAAAAGGAATACGCCCGCCGCTCATGATGGTTCCATTGAGCGTTACGAACATGGAGAGCGCCATACCTGCAGATACCAGCAGCGCGCCCAGGCGGCCGATGGCAATCTGCGTTGCCGATGAAGCAGGCACAGGAGAGGCCGCTACTGCCGAAGCCGGCATTACGTACTGCACGGCCGCGTTGACGCCAATATAAAGCACCGCCACAATCGCCACGCCGGCGATCAGCGCGATGGGAATGCTGCGCTCCGGGTCGCGGATTTCGCCGCTGACCATGTTGAGGTCATTCCAGCCGTCGTAAGCCCAGAGCGCGGCGACCAGCGCAGCCATAAAGCCCGCCATCCCGCCTTTGGCGCCGAGAAAAGTAGTGCCGAAGTTGCTCCAGGTTCCACTGGTGGCGCTGAACCCCGCCGCGATAATGACGACTATCATCACGATTTTCAGCGCCGTCATTACTAACTGGAAGTTTCCGGCCTTGCGCACACCAACGTAGTTGAGAGCGGAGATCAGAATGGTTGCCCCAATGTCGAGCAAGTGTCCATAGGTAAGTTGGTAACCGCCTCGCAGAGCGAATATCGGATGCGGGAGAAAACTGAACGCGGAGAAATTGCCCAGCACGCGCACCAATCCGCTGGTTACGCTGGCGATAGATGCGGGCTTGGCAATGAGAAACCATGTCCAGGCGTAAAGAAACGAGGGCAAGGGACCGTAAGCGTCGCGGATATAAACGTATTCGCCGCCGGCCCAGGGACGAACCGCGCCAAGTTCTGCATAAGTAAGCGCGCCAAAGAATGAGAGCAGGCCGCCAACGATCCATGCAAGATAGACCAGCCGCGCCGAGCCAACGGCCTGCATCATCTCAGCGGGCACAAGAAAGATTCCGCTGCCAATGATGGTGCCAACGACGATAGCCGTGGAGTGCCAGGCATTTAACTCGCGCAGCAGGTCAGGCGCTGGTTTGGACGCGCTTTGCATCGGTCTCGGCCTCCAAAAGGCTTGCCAGATATCCCACAATAAAAGTTGTGATGGAGCCAAACGTTACGTACCAGGTCCAGGCGATGTGGGTCCATCCCCAGATATAAATGTTCAGAGCCAGTCCGCAGAGCATACCAGCAATTGCGCCGTTCTGTGTGGCGCGACGCGTGAGAAGCCCCAGGAGAAACACGCCGAGCAAGCCACCATAAGCCAGTGAAGCAATGGTGAGACCTTTTTCCAGTACGTTGCCGCCATAGCGAGAGGCCAATGCCAGTCCGAAGAGTGCGATGCCCCAGACGACAGTAGCGATGCGCGAAAGGCCGAGGCGTTTGCTGTCAGAAGTTTCAGGCCGGTGTCGCAGGTAGAAATCGATCATGGTGGTGGAAGAGAGTGAGTTCAAGGCGGCGCTCAGATTAGACATGGCAGCAGCCAGAATTGCGGCAATCAGCAGTCCAGCGATTCCGCGCGGCATGTGCTCCACGATGAATGTGGGGAAAACGTAGTCATTGGTGGCGAAGTGTCCGGTGGGCGGAAACTGGCGATAGAAAACCCATAGCCCCGCGCCAACGAGCAGAAATAGTGTGAACTGAATCAGGATGACGCCGCCGCTGAATAGCAGTGCGGTAGTGGAATCGCGCTGGTTGCGCGCGACGAGCAGCCGCTGGACCATAAGCTGGTCAGTGCCGTGGGTGGCGGTGTTCAGGAACATGCCGCCAATCAGCCCAGCCCAGAATGTGTAAGTTTTGAAGAAGTTGAGAGAGAAATCGAGGACCTGCAGCTTGCCTGCGCCGGAAGCAATTGAGTGAATGGCAGGCCAGCCGCCCGGGACAAGATGCAGCAGCGTGATAAAGCCAATAATCGTTCCGCCGACGTAGATAGCGAGCTGTACAACATCTGTCCAGATGACGGCAGCCATGCCGCCTTCAAAGGTATAAATGAGCGTGAGCGCCATGACGATAGCGACGGAAGTAACACCGCCTGTTCCAAGGGCGATGCTGATCACGATGGCAACCGCCCACACGCGAACCCCTTCAGCAGCGGCCCGAGTTACGAGAAAAATTCCTGCGGTGATACGATGCAGTTGCGTTCCAAAGCGCCGGTCGATGAGCTGGTATGCGGTAAACATCTCACCGCGAAAATATTGTGGAATAAAAATCAGGCAAACGACGACGCGTCCTAGCAGGTAGCCGAAAACAAGCTGGAGAAAGCCGAAGTTGCCGCCATAAGCAATACCGGGCGTGCCGATGACCGTGAGCGTGCTGGTTTCAGCGCCAACAATGGAAAGAGCAATGGCCCACCAGGGAATGTTGCGGTCGGCCAAAAAATAGTCGCGCAGTGACCTTTGGGACTTGCGGAACCTTAGTCCAAGAAAAGTAATAGCGATTAGATAAACGGCGATAATAAGCAGGTCAACAATTTGCAATCGCATGAATGGGTTTTTTCCGCAGAGTCATTATTCGGTAAAAATGCCTGAAAGCAAAAGTAAAAGTTGTGGGAAGATGAATTAAAGTCCAATCATGCCACTGTACCTGGGTATCGATGCCGGAGGCACCAAGACAGACTGCGCCGTAAGCAATGGCGCGGAGCTGCTGGGCCAGGCCTCCGGCGCAAGCTGCAAACTGGCGCGGGTGGGCAAAGAGCGCGGCCGGGAGAATTTGCAGACGGTGATTCGCCAGGCCACTCAGACTGCCCGCGTTGACGCGGGCACCATTCAGCACGTTTGCATCGGAATGGCCGGGGCTTCTTTGGCGGAAGCGGTGCATTGGGCGCAACAGACCATCCGCGAGTTGATGCCGGAATCCACAATCTATGTTGCGGGCGACCATGTGATCGCTCACCGCGCCGCATTTGGTACGTCACCCGGAGTGCTGGTGATTTCCGGCACCGGGTCTATCGCCTTCGGTCGTAACCAGAATGGAGAAACGGCTCGTGCGGGCGGCTGGGGGCCAAATGTGTCCGATGAAGGCTCTGCGTTCTGGGTGGGCAGGGAAGCCGTAACGGAAGCGCTGCATGCATTCGATTTCGGCAAGAGCAACGGCCTCCTGGCTACAATTGCCGATTGCTGGAAAGTCGCACCGGAAGAAGTGATCCGGCTGGCAAATTCTTCCGAACCAAGATTTCCCGAGCTGGCCGGGCCGGTGGTGAACGCTGCGGAGCAAGGTGACGCCAGGGCGCGGTCGATTACTGATCGTGCGGGTAAAGCGCTGGCCGGGTTGGCGAGTGCAGTCATCAATCGCTTGTGGCCCGACGGAGGCGTGGTTCCGGTGGCGCTTGCAGGAGGAGTGCTTCAGGGATCGCCGCTGGTGAGGCAGGCATTTAAGGAAGCCATGAAAACGGAGCAGCCGCAAGCTGCCGTGAGCTTTGCCTATGTGCGTCCTGTGCTGGGAGCGCTGGAGATTGCCGCACAACGCGGAGTTAGACGATGAGTGAGTGGGCAACAAGCGAGAATGAAGGCGGACAGGAAGCGCCGGAACAACCTGAACCGCCACGCGTCCGCAATGAAATCAAGAAAACAATTCTGCCTGCGGATGCCGATCTGGAACGGCTGGTACACGATCCCTCGCCGGAAATCCTTGCCGCGGTGGCTACCGATGCGCGACTGACGGAAGATTTGGCGCTGGCGCTGCTCAAACACACCGATCTTCCGCGCGAAGCACTGGAAGCGCTGAGCAAGAATGGCGCGCTCATGCGGCAGCGCAAAGTGCGTATGGCGGTGGTGATGCATCAGCGAACTCCGCGGCACGTTTCAGTACCAACAATTCGCCATCTCTACACCTTTGAATTGATGCAGGTGGCGCTGATGGCCTCGGTGCAGCCGGATGTGAAGCGCGCAGCGGAAGAAGTGCTGATCAGCAAGCTGGCTAGTATTTCGTCTGGAGAGCGAATTACACTGGCGCGGCGCAGCTCCGGGCGCGTGGCTGCAGCCTTGCTGCTGGATAAAGAAGAGCGCACCATGCAGGCAGCTCTGGACAATCCGCAGATGACGGAAGTTTCAATTGTGAAGGTATTGAAAGCCGAACATGGCACGGAATTGCTTGCTCCGGCGGTTTCACGCCACCAGAAATGGTCCTACCGCAATGACGTGAAGGCCGCGCTGCTGGGCAACAAGAACACGCCTTCAGCCAGGTTGATTCACCTAGCGGCTGAGCTGCCAATTAATTTGATCAAAGATATGCTGCGAAGCGGCAGATTGACCAGTCAGGCAAAGAATAGTTTGGTGGCGGTGCTGGAGAAGCGCGGGGTGAGAGCATAGATTTAAATTTAAAATTTTCAAATCGTAAATCTACGTATATGCCTGATAGCCATCGTCCCGACCGGGCACGATCAATTCATCGAGCTTTAGAAATTCCTGCACCACTTCTTCCGGGGCGCGCTCCATCTCGTGTACTGATCCCACAAAGATTGCACGGGCCTCATGCAGAAACACGATTCGATCTGCCAATTTCTTAGCCAGACGCATGTCATGCGTCACCACAATGCTAGTGAGCTTGAGCTGGTGCTTCAATTTTTGAATGAGATCGCCTAAAAGCTGCGCCATGAGCGGATCGACCATCGTAGTTGGCTCGTCATAAAGAATGCATTCCGGCTGCGCGGAAAGCGCGCGAGCAATGGCGACGCTGCGTTTCATCCCGGTGGAGAGATCAGAAGGAAGAAGGTCGCGCATGGCTTTTACGCCGACCATATCGAGCAAACCATCAACAATCTGGTAAATCTGTTGCTCGTCAAGATCATGGCGCTCGCGTAGCGGGAAAGCGACGTTTTCACCGACGCTGAGCGAATCGAAAAGCGCACCGTTCTGGAAAACCATTGTCACTTTCTTACGGATACGCTCAAGCTGCTCTTCAGGTGCTTCAGTGATGTCCTCGAATGCCACGATCACGCGGCCGGAATCGGGCTTGAGAAAGCCCATGATGTGATGAAGAGACACGGACTTACCAACGCCGCTGCGGCCCAGGATGCAAAGTGTTTCGCCGGGGAAAACCTGAAAGCTCACGTCTTCCAGCACCTTGTGATCGCCAAATGCCTTGTAAACATGCTGGAACTCAATGTACGGCTTCTGCTCCGGATTATGGTTCTCAGGGCTCATGTTTTCTGGCCAGAGAAGCGGCGCCGCGCGCGGGCCAGATCCTCAGGCGTGTTTAGATTTTCAAACATATCGGCAGCGAAGGCAAACTGACGCAGCTCACTCTCGTTGATTACCAGCGTTCGGTCTTTGGGAAAGAGCGGCACAATCTTGTAATTGCCTTGCTGCAAGGCTTGCTCTGCTATGGGACGGAAGTCGAGCGAGTAAACGGTGCAAAGCGGCTGTGTGTAGTCGTTAATTTCCGGCGTGGTGACGATGGCGCCTGACTCTATGGCCCTCTCCGCCAGGTAGGAGAGAATTTTCGGTGCAAGAAAAGGGGTGTCGACGGCGATGATGAGATTGAATCGTGTTTGAGAGTTTGCGAGAGCGGCGTGGATACCGCCCAGGGGGCCGCATCCGGGAAAAATATCTTCATAAACCGGCGCCAGCCCGTCGTATAGCTCATGCTTGCCGAGGATAGCGACGTCGCGGCATACTTCGCGTAAAGCCGCCAGGGCATGTTGCAACAGCGTGAAGCCATTCAGGGTGACGGCGGCTTTATCCTGGCCCATGCGCGTGCTCTTGCCGCCCGCAAGAACAAAACCGGAGAGCTGGGAATGGAGCATTGCAGATGATTTTAGCTTGTGGACCGTTAGAACAAAAAACCAAAATAAAAAACCAGGGACGCGTGGCGCAAAAGGAAATCCGGTCTTCCTTTGCGGCCTTAAGGGTCCCTGGCGGAGTACGGTTGCCTCGACGGGGCTACTGCACCGTAATTGTTTTAGGTGTTTTGTAAACGTTGCCTTTGCTGTCCCATGCCTGGAAGACAACCGAATGGGTCGCTTTGGACATAGTCACTGTTGCGGCAATCTTGCTGGTAGAAGCGGAAGCAACGCTTACGCTGTCAACATAGATACGCATGAAGGTGATGGGATTGGGCGCAGTTGCGCTTGCCGCAAGACTTACGCTCGGCCCGGTGACCGTGCTGGTAGTTGGAGCAGAAACCTGGACTACGGGTGCGTTAGTCGGGGGTACAGTTCCACCGTTGCCATTAAAAAATTCACGCAT
>JBAVLE010000056.1:0-20187 GCA_049688735.1 Candidatus Angelobacter sp.
CGCGAAGCCAGACCCCGTCCGCACCAGCCAAAGCCGGCAACTACAAACTTGGAGCCGGCAATCAGCGAGTTGGTGCAACGGATCACGCCATCCATCGTGGACTGACCGGTGCCGTAGCGGTTGTCAAACATGTGCTTGGTCAAAGCGTCATTGACAGCGATGATCGGATATTTCAGTTGGCCGTCTTTGGCCATGGCGCGCAGGCGAATCACGCCCGTGGTGGTCTCTTCCGTTCCGGCAATGATTCCTTCCAGAACGTCCTTGCGCTTGGTAAGCGCAATGGAAACCAGGTCAGCGCCATCATCCATGGTCATATGGGGCTTGTGGTCAAGCGCGGAAAGAATGTGCTTGTAATACGTCTCGTTGTCCTCACCCTTAATGGCGTGAACGGCAATGCCGTAATCGCGGACCAGCGAAGCCGCCACGTCGTCCTGCGTGGAGAGCGGGTTGGAAGCGCAAAGAACCACATCAGCGCCGCCATCGCGCAGTGTAATCGCCAGGTTGGCCGTTTCAGTGGTCACGTGCAGGCAGGCGGAAACGCGAATGCCTTTGAGCGGCTGGTTCTTGATGAATTCCTTGCGGATGCTCTGAAGCACCGGCATTGACTGGTTGGCCCACTCAATGCGGCGCTTTCCCAGATCAGCCAGTTCCAGGCTCTTGATATCGTAGGAAATTTGCGGTGCAGCGGTTGTTGACATGTTCTCCCTTGCGCGAATGCCCTAAAAGGGCTCAGAAATTTGGAATGAGCAATACCTTCAACGTAGAGCCGTAGCATGCTACGGCTCCAGACGCAGCAGTGCTGCGTCTGGAGCCGAAATTCTCTTATCGGGCCGCGCCTACGTTGGCCTTGGACTCCGTCTTACCCAGTCCCTGCTCGCGCAGTTTGGCGGCCTTGTCAGTCGCTTCCCAGGTAAAGTCCGGATCTTTGCGGCCGAAGTGACCATACGCAGCGGTCTTTTTATAAATCGGACGGCGCAGCTTGAGGGATTCGATAATCCCTTTCGGGTTAAGTTGGAAGTTCTCGCGAACGAGTTGTTCCAGTTTCTCCTCACCAATCTTGCCGGTACCGAATGTATCCACTAGTACACTAACAGGCTCAGCGATGCCAATAGCGTAAGCAAGCTGCACTTCGCAACGATCTGCCAGGCCAGCAGCCACAATGTTCTTGGCAATGTGGCGCGCCATGTAGCAGGCCGACCGATCAACCTTGGTCGGGTCTTTGCCGCTGAAAGCGCCACCGCCATGACGTCCCATGCCACCGTAGCTATCCACGATGATTTTGCGTCCGGTCAAACCGGTATCGCCCATGGGGCCGCCAATCACAAAGCGTCCCGTGGGATTGATGTGGTATTTCGTGTCGGCATCCAGCAGATTCGCCGGGACCGCAGCCTGGATCACGTGCTTCATAATGTCGGCACGAAGCGTTTCGTTGTCCACCGACTCAGCGTGCTGGGTGGAGATCACCACCGCATCCACTCGGCGGGGCTTGTGGTCTGCGCCGTATTCAACTGTAACTTGTGATTTGCCGTCTGGCCGGAGGTAAGGAAGCGTGCCGTTCTTGCGGACTTCAGTAAGGCGGAGGGTTAATTTGTTGGCCAAGTCAATGGCCGTAGGCATGTAATTGTCATTTTCGTTCGTTGCGTAACCGAACATCATGCCCTGATCGCCGGCGCCGCCTGTGTCCACGCCCATGGCGATATCGCCGGACTGTTTATTAATACTGGAGATTACCGCGCAGGTGTTGGAATCAAAGCCGTAAAGCGCGTTGTCATAACCAATCGACTGCACCACGCCACGCACAATCTTCTGAAAGTCGACGTAGGTCTTGGTGGTAATTTCACCGGCGATCACTACCAAACCAGTAGCGGTTAGGGTCTCGCAGGCGACGCGGCTGTAAGGATCTTCAGCAATGCACGCATCCAGAATCGCGTCAGAAATCTGGTCTGCAATTTTATCCGGGTGGCCTTCCGTGACCGACTCAGATGTAAACAAAAACTTTTCTCGTGCCAATGACTTGCCTCCTGAATTTCTTATGACCTCTCAGGCCACACCTAGGGATCCTGCTAAAAGATTACCGAAACGATCCTCTCAGAAACAACGCTTTGGCGTTACAACCGGCGGAAACGCAGCCGAACGGAGTGTTTCACACGGTGAAGTGGGCCAATAACTATGTTATTGGTTCCAAAGCAATCGTAAATCTCTTGGATCGTTAGCCTTATTGTACAAGGCCAGAGGCGTTAAAGGTGAGGGTCCGTGGCTCATTTTCATTCCCCAGAGCGCCGAGCGGACGGCCGTTGAAGCTTACCTCAATACCGCCGGCATTCCCGGTCCTAAGAATGAGTGTCTTGCCTGCCTTGATTTTCTTCTGCTTATCAGCCGCCAAAACCCGCTGCATCACGGATTTTCCATCGGCCACAATTGAAACCCAGGAATCTTCCTTGGCCTTAACCTGCACAAAAAATGCATTCTGTTTCACCGCAGCGGATGGAGGCGGATCGGCGGACACATCTGCTGTTGCGATCAACGTGTGTGCTGAGGACGCCTGAACAGCCTCCGCCTCCTGTGGAACCGGCTTGGTCGCTGGCTTGGAAGGCGCAGATTCTGTGGAGATTTTGGCCGACTCGGAATTGGAATAGGTTTTCGGCTGTGGTGTGGGAGTTTCGGTTTTTGGCTGGCTTACTACGCTGGCAGGCCCGGTCGGCTGCGTCTCCACCGCTGGCGAATTGTGCGGCTTCGATTTAGTCCAGAAGCCGTAACCCACTAGAACACCTACCAAAGCCGCAAGGGCAAAGACTAATGGGAACTTGGAACGTCGCGGATTCAACTCACGGTTCGGCTCTTCATGGATTTCTAGTGGAAACTTGTTTTCGGGCTCGGGCTGCTCGTTGTTGGCGGCTGAATAGTCGGCAACTGCCTGGTCTTCGTCGATGCCTAGAAATCGCGCATACGCACGGACAAAGCCTTTGTTGAACACGCCGCCGGGAAGCTGGTCAAAATGCTCGCTTTCCAGCGCTTCCAGATGACGCCGGGAAATTTTTGTCGATTCCGTAATTTCATCCAGGGTAATGCCACGCATCTCCCTTTCACGCCGAAGCCGATCACCAAACGCACCCATGGCTGTTCCATTGCCTTTTGCTGGTAAGTCAGTCAATTGGCCCATATTTTGGAATCCCAACACTCCCGGTAAGTAACAAAATAACCCCTAACTGTTGATTCGACAACTACTTTCAGGGTACGTAAGGGCTATTACCCAAAGGTTTCAGGTCTATTGTCCGGTTGCCGATTTCCCTAAAGCAAGCGATAATACGCAAAAAGTAAGAGACTTTCTCAGTGGCTCAAGATTGAGGATCACCCCCTAAGATGAACGAGGCAGCCGGATCAGGACCAGAGCGTAGGACTAAGAGGCAACTGCAGGAAGTCGCCATTTTTAACGATGTGGCGAAAGCGCTGACCTCGTCGCTGAATCTCGATTCAATTCTCCAAACCATCATGGACAAGATGGCGGAATTCTTCCGCCCGGACACGTGGTCCCTACTGATGGTGGATGAACAGAAGGACGAGCTCTATTTCGCCATTGCCGTGGGTGACGCTGCCGAAACGCTCAAGACCGTTCGGCTTAAGGTGGGTGAAGGTATTGCTGGCTGGGTGGCCAGGCACGGTGAGTCCTTAATCGTACCGGATGTTTATAACGATCCCCGTTTTGCCAAGCGCATCGATGAGATGACCAAGTGGAAGACCCGGTCGATTATCTGCGTGCCGCTGCAATCGAAGCATCGCGTGCTGGGCGTCATCCAACTCATTAACTGCGCCATGGAAAGTTTTGGCGAGCAGGAAATGTTCTTTCTGCACGCGCTGTGCGATTACGCCGCCATCGCGATTGATAACGCTCGCGCCGTCGAGAAAATCCAGGAACTCACAATCACTGACGATTGCACCGGGCTTTACAACGCGCGTCATCTTTATAAGACCCTGGAAGCTGAGGTTTATCGTTCAGCGCGATTCGGCTATGAATTCAGTGTGATCTTCCTTGATCTCGATCATTTTAAAAACGTGAATGACACGTATGGGCATCTCGTGGGCAGCAAGCTATTGCAGGAAATCGGTTTCAAGATCAAATCGCAGCTCCGCTTGATTGATTATGCCTTCCGCTACGGTGGCGATGAATTCGTGATTCTGCTTCCGCAAACCGACAAACACTCCGCTTTAGTGGTCGCCAAACGCATTCAGGACATGATGCGCAAGACGGTCTTTCTGGCTGAAGATGGATTGAATCTGAATGTCCGCTGCAGCATGGGACTGGCCACTTACCCCGAAGACGCCAAGAGCTCCCATGAAATTATCCGCCAGGCCGACGAGATGATGTATATGGTGAAAAACTCCAGCCGAGACAATATTGCCGTTGCGCAGCAGGGGATGCTGAAGTAGCTTTCTGAAATCCCGAGCGCCAGCGAGAAACCCTACCTAAACGAATCTAAAGCCGCGAATCCACGCAAATGAACACGATAAAATCAAGAATTCGTGTTTGTTCGCGTTCATTCGCGGCTTTCATATTTCCTTGCTGAAGATCACAAACCTTTAATGCAAAAAAGATTGTAGCGCTCCCTCGCTGCGCTCGGGATTCCAGAAAAGGCTTTAATCCGGTGGTCTCTTCTCCAGTGCCGGAGTTTGATTTGCGCTTCCTTGATCCGGCTGCTTCGGCATCCATGCGCCCGCGTTCTGCGGCGCCGATGGATTCACGCCGAAATCCCACACAAAGAGATTGATCTGTTTCTTATCGAGCAACTCAACCACGGCATACTCGCCCGGCGGCAGAGGTTGTGAAGGCGTGAGCTTCACCCAATCACCCAATGCAGAGGTGGTCACTGGAATCCAGCTTTCTTTCTGGCTGACCTTGCCATACATGGCTATATTGAGCTTGCCGACAATGCGTGTGTCCTTTTTGTTTTCCACGCGCACAATGCCGTACTGGTTCGGTTGTGGGGCTTTGTCAGATGTCTTTTGCGTGAAGACCGGCTGAGAATTGTCAGAGGTGTCAACGTTCAGGTAAATAGATGGCTGCTTCACATGCGATTGCACACTCGCATGCTCGCCTTTAAGTTCGATGGTCTGCGTAGAAGAAAGCGCCAGCGGGTTCACGGCCGCACGCAGAATGTTGCGGCCCGTATGTTTGTTGAGTTCGCCTCCATTCTGGACCAACTCCACAAGTTCCGGCTGCTTGTTAAATTCGTCCTGCAGAAAGACGCCGCCAATATTCGGCAATCGCAATCCAGGAACAATCAACGGTGCTTCGCGCTCATCGGCTTCATCTGCCTTGCCAATCTCTTTGATAGTTTCATCGCGCTGTCCTTCACGCTCGTTGTTGTACTTGTCAGTGGCGGGCCAGTCCACCATGTCTTTCGGAATTTCCTCCCAATCATACCGTTCAGCACTGTAATAGCGCACACGCTGGCCAACGACGTCCCACTTTGTGGCAGCCTGATACGTACCGTCTTTCATAATGAGCCGCTTAGGATTCTGCTGCGACCATGCGTGTATGCAGCCGAGCGCAATCAATGTCGCGGCCAGAAAGGAGATGCGTTTCATCCATTGCGCCATAAAGGGAGCTCTGAATATCAGAAGGCAGAATTCTTCTTTATTTTATAACCCGACGGCCAACTTGGAGTTGCTAATCCTGACAAGACCAGAACTGAACCAGAGTTGGCGGCGAATTCACGCGAAAAAGCACAAACTAAGCACGACAACCTATCGAGATCGCGTTTATCAGCGTCGATTCGCGGCTAAGACTTCGCAGTCGTCGACTTTTTCTGCTATCGTGCTCCCGATCCCGCATTCGAGGAGGCTATCTTCTGAAGTTGCTTGGCTCCATTTGTCTGCTGGTACTGTGCATTGGCATTTCTTCCCAGAAGACAGCTGCTCGAACTGCCGCTTCTTCTGGAGAGACGCCTGCTGCTGTCCAGGCTAAGCCCGCAACGCAGACCGTACAGTACACGCTGCCGCCCGACAAACTGGCGAAGTCCAAGGCTCTCTATGATCTCAGGACCAAACTGCTGTTTATCGGTACGGGCTACTCCTTGCTGGTTTTAGTGGCGCTGCTGGCACTGGGGATTGCTGCAAAGTATCGTGACTGGGCGGAGCGAGTATCAAAATATCAATTCGTCCAGGCATTGATTTTCGTTCCACTGCTTCTGGTGACGCTCACCGTGCTCGGACTTCCGCTCGACGCGTACCAGCAGCACATCGGCCGCCAATACGGGCTTTCCGTGCAGGGCTGGGTATCGTGGTTCGGAGATGTGGCCAAAGGGCAAGCGGTATCGCTAATCATGTTTACATTGGTGATCTGGGGTGTCACCAGCCTCATCCGCAAGAGCCCGCGGCGGTGGTGGTTCTACGCCTGGCTCCTCGCCATGCCGGTGGCCGTATTTGTTGTTTTTCTCGCTCCGCTCGTCCTCGATCCTCTGTTCAACAATTTTGAACCGCTCGATAAGACCAATCCTCAACTGGTGGATGCGATAGAAAGAGTCGCGGCCCGGGCGGGCCAGAATATTCCGCGTGACAGAATCTTTCTCATGGACGCGAGCAAGAAAGTAACCACGCTCAATGCTTATGTAACGGGGTTCGGCCCTTCTAAACGGATTGTTGTCTGGGACACCACGCTTAAGAATGCGACCATTCCGGAAACGCTTTTTGTGGTCGGCCATGAAATGGGACATTATGTGTTGAATCACGTAGCGATTGGGATGGCAGCGCTCGCGGTAGGAATGTTCTTTGGCTTTTACCTGCTATACGCGATCGCAAATTGGGCGCTTCCGCGCTTTCAGCAACGCTGGCACATGCGCGGCCTGAGCGACTGGGCGGCTGTTCCCATGCTGCTTTTGATCTTCTCTCTACTCAATATCGTTGCCGATCCCATCAGCAATACCATAGGCCGGCAAATTGAGCACAACGCGGACATCTATGGACTGGAAGTTACGCACGGCATCAATCCCAACTCGCAGGAAGCCGCCGCACATGCTTTCCAGGTGCTGGGAGAGCTGGCGCTATCGTATCCGTATCCCAATAATTTTTTCGTGTTCTGGTATTCCGATCATCCTCCAATTCGTGACCGTGTGCCCTTTGCCCACAACTATGATCCATGGAGCAAGGGCGAGCAGCCGAAATATGTGAAGTGAGAGAATCCGCGGAATATCTGCGCGTGTAAAAATGAGTGGGTTTAGCTCGCGATTTTACCCATAGAGGAGACGGCATCGTTTGGATCCTGCAGTAAAATCGGCACCTGTTGTTTTCTGTCCTGCTTTCCACAGCCAACCTCTTGTATAATTGATCGTGCACCCCAATCAGTTCTTCGGCTATTGGCATAAGCCACTTCTGAGCCGGGGAGCAGAACCCCCAAAAATCAACTGGGCCACCCGACAAAAAGCTAAATCCATTCTTGCGAGGAGTTCATGGCAGCGAAATATATTTTCGTGACCGGCGGTGTTGTGTCTTCACTGGGCAAAGGACTGGCAGCGGCTTCCATCGGCTGCCTGTTGGAGAGCCGCGGGCTCAAAGTCAATCTGATGAAGTTTGATCCTTATCTCAACGTTGATCCGGGCACCATGTCTCCGTTCCAGCACGGCGAAGTCTTTGTGACCGACGACGGCGCTGAAACCGACCTCGACCTGGGCCACTACGAACGCTTCACCCACGCCAAGCTGCTGCGCGACAACAATTGGACCACCGGACGCATTTACGAGCAGATCATCACCAAGGAGCGTCGCGGGGATTATTTGGGCAAGACGGTGCAGGTGATTCCGCACGTCACCAATGAAATTAAAGCTGCGATGAAGAAGGTGGCGCAGGATGTGGACGTGGCGCTGGTGGAGATTGGCGGCACTGTGGGCGACATCGAGTCACTGCCATTTCTGGAAGCCATCCGCCAGATGCGCCAGGAGCTGGGGCGTGACAACACGATCTTTATTCACGTAACGCTGGTGCCATGGATTGGCGCGGCCGGCGAGCTCAAGACCAAGCCAACGCAACACTCAGTAAAAGAGCTGCTGAGTATTGGAATCCAGCCTGACATCCTGCTCTGCCGGACGGACCGATTTCTTTCCAAGGAACTGAAAGGCAAGATCGCGCTCTTTTGCAACGTGGAAGATGAAGCGGTGATCACGGCAAAAGACGTGGCCTCGATCTACGAGGTTCCGCTGGTGTTTGCGCGTGAAGGCGTGGATACGCTGCTGCTGCGCTATCTGCGCATCGAATCGAAACAGCCTGACCTGGCGCGCTGGGAAGAGCTGATGCACCGCGTTTACAACCCAAAAGATGAGGTCCATATCGGAATTGTGGGCAAGTACGTGGAATATGAGGACTCGTACAAATCTTTGAAAGAAGCGCTAGTACATGGTGCGGTGGCGCACAACCTGAAGCTGAATCTTACCTGGGTGGAGGCCGAGGGACTGGAGACCAAAGACGGCAGCCGCGATTATGAAACACAACTAGAAGGCTTTGACGGAATTTTGGTGCCCGGCGGCTTTGGCAAGCGCGGAATTGAAGGCATGCTGAACGGGATCCGTTACGCGCGAGAGAAAAAAGTTCCTTACTTCGGCATTTGCCTGGGCATGCAGACGGCATGCATCGAATTTGCACGCAATGTCTGCGGGCTGGAGGAAGCCAACTCCAGCGAGTTTGATCAGGCCACGCCGCACCGCATCATTTACAAGCTGCGAGAACTTACCGGGATTGATGAGCTGGGCGGCACCATGCGGCTGGGCGCATGGACATGCAAACTAGAATCCAACAGCCAAGCCGCCAAGGCGTATGGTACAACCGAGATTAGCGAGCGCCACCGCCACCGCTATGAGTTCAACCGCGAATACGAAGCTGTGCTCACGGGCGGCGGTCTGCGCATAACCGGAGCCACACCCGATGGAACCTACGTCGAGATCGTGGAGATTCCCGATCATCCTTATTTCCTGGGCTGCCAGTTCCATCCGGAATTTAAATCCAAACCCCTGGAACCACATCCGCTGTTCAGCGCCTTTGTGAAGGCCAGTTATGAGAATGGCCGCAAACGTCGGGACGCCAAGAGCAGTGAGGACATAGAGATGTTCCTGAGGCCGGAGAGAATAGTGCGGCGATAGTCGCTGTGGGTAACGGAATAGTGGACTTGGTAATTGAGTAATTTGGTAAATTGGTAATTGAATCTGTCTTGGGCGGGATTGTTGCTCTTTCCGATTAGATAAATTACCCAATCCAAATTTTACTTAAGCCAATGCCAGCCAACCCCATATTCACTCTCGACTCACTCAACCTCGAGTCCTCGCTTTTTCTCATTGCCGGCCCATGCGTGATTGAAAGCGAAACTCACGCCGTGAAAATGGCCGAGGAGATCAGCGCCGTGGCGCGCAAGCTGAACATCCCATACATTTTTAAGGCCTCGTATGACAAAGCCAACCGCACGTCACTGCACAGCTTCCGCGGCCCCGGATTGGAAGAGGGTTTGCGCATCCTGAAGAAAATTGGCAAAGAAGCCGGGGTTCCGGTGCTGACGGATGTCCACGAAGCCAAGGACGTTCCCGCAGTATCGGAAGCGGTTGACGTAGTGCAGATTCCGGCATTTCTGTGCCGCCAGACGGACATGCTGGTTGCGGCGGCGAAGCACGCCAAGTCCATCAACATCAAGAAAGGACAGTTTGTGTCGCCGTGGGACATGCGGCATGCGGTGGAGAAAGTCCGCGCCTCGGGCAATGACAATATTTTTCTTACTGAACGCGGCAGTTCATTCGGCTACAACAACCTGGTGGTTGACATGCGCTCGCTGGCCATCATGCGCCAGTTTGCGCCGGTAGTTTTTGACGCTACCCATTCAGTGCAACTACCTTCTTCGGGAGCGGGCGGCAAAGCCGTTTCCGGAGGACAGCCGGAATATATTCCGCTGTTGGCGCGTGCGGCGGTGGCAGCCGGTGTGGACGGCGTGTTCATGGAAGTGCATGACAATCCAGCGGAAGCTAAGTCCGACGGCGCGAATGCGCTGGCTTTGAGCGATCTGGAACCGGTCTTGAAAGAATTGCTGGCGATTAAGAGCGCGCTGATCCCAACCCAGAAAAAATAGTCCAAACAGATTGCAGGCGGCCCCGTAGCCGCCTGCCTGTAACGCCCGACTGGGAGAGGGACTTTTCGCTTTGAAGCGGCCATCTTCCGCAAAAATCGGTCGAGCGCAGCCAACTTAAACTGATGATCTTGTGCGGAACGCTTCTGTATCCTCTAGCGCAGTGGCTGGCCAGAGTCTGCTTTCACCGCTCCAGCTTTTTCCGGGCCTGCCGCTTCCTTGTCATGCTCCGCGCTTTGCCGCGCCAAAAAGTCGATCAAGCTTTTCAATTCGGCATCACTCAGGCGCAGGTTCGGCATATTTATCCCGTTGTATTTCTTATAAAGCGCTACCGCAATGGGATCCTTTGCGGCAATTACCTTTTCTGGGGTTGAGATGAAAGTTTCCAGCCAGCTGTGATCGCGCAGATTGGTCACACCAAGCAGATCGGGGCCAATCTTATCGCCATGGCCAATGGTGTGGCACGCAGCGCAATGCGTGGCAAAGGTGTAGCGGCCATTGTCGCTGATATCGATTGGCGGCGCTTGCTCATAAGTTGTTTTGGCATCGATTGCCTGCGCATGGCTCCAGTTGCTGAGCCAGTTTCCAATCATGTTCGCCAGGAACCGCGCATTGTCGGTAGCCGTGTTGCGCATCCACTGTCCGCTTGGTTCATTGCCGATCAGCACGCTGGGGGTGTGACCATCGCGATCGTTCGGGTCAGGCTCGCTGTAAAGGCCCAGCTTCTTGCTGATGAGGTCAATATCGGCCTGCTTGCCGGTTAGAAAAGTCCATCCGGGTCCGATGTGATATTTCTGAGCGTAAGCCTTGAGCACCTTGGGAGTGTCATGTTTGGGATCAATGCTGATGGAGTAAAAGAAAATGTCTTTGCCTACGCGATCACCCAGCATTTTTTGCACTTGCGCCAGGCGCGCGGTTTCCAGAGGGCACGAATCCACACAACTGGTATAGATCAGGTCAATGACTACGCTCTTGCCCTTGATCATATCGTCATAGAAATGTACCTTGGCGCCATCCTGCGTGGTAAGAACTACATTGGGAAAATAGTTAGCGCCCCAGCGGGCATTATCTGCCGCCGCCGGAGTTGTACCTGCTGTTAAGTAAAGAATTGCGGTAAGAAATATGGCGGCAACTGTAGCGAAGCCCGCCTGGCCTGTCCGTCGCATGATGCTGCTCCTTGCCTGTCCCCAGACTGCTTTTATCCGGAATTAAAAATCAGGATTGGCGGCCCGCATCTTGCGCCGCAGGCCGCCAATCTGAAGTCTTGTTACGCCCGCCGAGTTAGAACGCGGTCGGGGCTATGTCGTCAGGTGCCACGAAGGTGACGCCGGTCGGAGCTGGGATCGGTGTCGGAAGCGGCCGTAGGAACGGTGCGCCGCCGTTATCGATTTCCCAACGGACGAGCATGGCGTTGTCCTCGTGCACTGTATTGTGGCAGTGCTCCATGAACATTCCACCCCAGTCACGGAACTGCATGGTCAGGGTCACGCTTCCACCCGGACGCAGGCGATAGACGTCTTTGCGGCCCTTTTCCCAAGCCGGAACGTTAGCAGCGCTACCGTTGCGGGCCAGGATCTGGCCTTCTTCAAAGTGGATATGGATCGGGTGATCCCATCCGCCGCCGCCGTTCTGCAGCGTCCAGACCTCGCGCGTTCCGTAACCCGGAGCCGCTGAGATCCGGCCAAAGCTGGCGTTCAGCATTGCGCCATTGTCGGTCTTCACGCCCCACCCTCCTTTTGCTCCGCCTGCGCCAGTGGTATAAGCCGCAGGATCACTCGCGGACAGAGGCTGTGAAGCGCCGCTGCCGAAGGTGAAGGTGCGTTCTCTTGACACTGGAATGCTGGAGAGGTCAGGATTCGGGATCAGGACGTTGGGCACCTGGCTCACGTCAGGAGTCGCGGGATCCCGCACGATGCGGAATTCCAGGAATTTTCCAACGCAAGGATCGGTTGACGTGCCGGAAAGTGCCTGGGCCAATGAGAGGTCGGCATTCGGTTTCTTGCCGTCCTTGTGCTCGGCCGTATTCACCATCCAGACTTTGTCGCCAATGTTGTAACGGGAGAAGTCAATCACCCAGTCATAACGCTCGGCGATTCCCTGCTCGTCAGAGATCGTTTGCACGACCGGTGTCGGCAGCAGGTTACCGTCATTTGCGATCTGGATCATCGGCGATCCGTCAGACAAGCCGTACTTGAAGAAGCGGGAAACGCTGGCGTTCAGGATGCGGAAACGATACTTGCGGCGCTCCACTTCGAAGTACGGTTTGTACTGCATGTTTACCATCATCAGGTCGCCGAGGAAGCCGTCAAACTGGAAGATGTCCATAAAGAGCTGGCCGCTGGCATCGAAGGCCTTCTCGTTGATGATCAAATTAATGTCATAATCCAGGTTGCCCCAGCCCTTCCCGTTTGAGGAACCGCTAGGCAGGCGCAGATTCACGCCGTCATTCACGGTTTCGTCGCCACGATCAAGCGCGCTGTAGATGTTGAACATTGCAGCGTTGCCCTTGTACACGTTCTGTGAAGTGAACGTGAACATGTGATCGTGGAACCAGTGCGTTGACATGGTTTCATGCCAATCGCCAGGGACCTTGTTAATCCCGCCGTTATCAGCGGGGCTGCCGGCCCGGGGATCGGTGGCGTCAGTGTTGACGGAGCGGAAGCCCGCCAGCACGATTGGCCAGTGATAGTCATAGAACTGGTTCGGGAAGAAGAATGCGCCGGTAAAGCCGTCATTCTCTGCACCGTGGTGCCCGTTGTGCTCGTGCGTGGAGATCGTATTCCGTCCGAAACCGTTGTTCTGCGTAACATCGGCAGGCAAACGATTGTGATGGCGGAGGAGGATCGGCTCGCCGTAACGACCTTGAACCAAGTATGGTGGCAGGGTGCCGCCGAATGTCCAGACCGAATTCGGATTCTGTGTCGGGAACCCAGGATGGAACTTCAGCGGGAACGCCGTTGCCGGATTGATGCCGTTGTTGAACTTCGGATCAACTTGCGGGTTATAGGTCGTGTTTGTGGAGGCCTGCGCTTGCGAAGTTTCAAAGCCGACCTGCGGCGCGTGGTCGCCAAAACCCTGGTGCGCCCAGATTGGTCCCGGCGGACGACCTTCGACCGGCCCGGTGAGACCAGTTTGTCCGTTGACCAAGGCCGGATCCAGAGGCTGCTGCGTCTGGTTGGATTGCGCCTGTGGTACCGGAGTCAAGCCACCGGTCAAGGGGTTGGGAATACGCTGTGCAACGTCAAACCGCGGCATAGGTGTGCTGAAAGGCAGCACTCCAAATGTCGGGCTAGGCGGTGCACCGGTGGGAATACCCGAACCGATATTGCCACCGCTGCCGCTGCTTCCGCTTCCGCCGCTGGCATGCGCGCTGTTAACGAACGGGTTCAGACCGTGGATTGGAGCAAGAAGACCACCACTTGTAATCAGTCCCCATTTCACCAGTTCGCGACGGGAAACTTTGCCCTGCGAAAATGCCTTTACTATCTCCGCACGGTTTTTCCGTGCATTCTCGGCTTCCCGCAGACGTGCCTTTGAGCTTTTTTCTGATAGAAAAAAGCCATCATCATTATGACTCATAGCTGCGCTCCTTAAGTTGTTGCAGACTTTCAGTTTCAAGACGTTGAACTGCATCTCCGCGAGAGGCACGCTTTGCGGAGGGAAGCCCGGAAGTATCGTGGAAAGTGGCCCTGTCGTAGCAGAAGCCTATCAATCACGATATTGGCCTGTGTGAGAGTACCGAATCCGCCGTTAGCAATCCATTAGAAAATCATTAGAATCCTTAATGATTTCGAAATGTTGACCTTTGCTTTCAAGCACTTGAAAATTTGATATGCAACTTTACTACTCTTAACAATTGCCCTTGGGAAGCAGAGATTCTTGGACGGGGCATTTATCTCGCCGCATCTCGCTTTCAGAATCTTCCGATGAAATTTATCATCTAGTTAGCTATGAACAACTTGAAGACAGTTTTTCTGCTGACGCTGCTTACCCTGATGGCCATTGGGGTGGGAGATTATTTCGGCGGACAAAGCGGAATGATTCTCGGCTTCGCCATTGCCGCGATCACAAATTTTATTTCGTATTTTTTCTCTGACAAGATTGCTTTGGCCATGTATCGGGCTCAGCCAGTCAGCCGTGAAGAGCTGCCGCGTATCTATTCAGTAGTGGAACGGCTCACGCAAAAAGCCGGCCTTCCCATGCCCAAGCTTTACGTGATTCCCACAGATTCTCCCAATGCCTTCGCCACGGGCCGTAATCCGTCACATGCTTCTGTAGCAGTAACGCAGGGAATTCTCAGGCTTCTGGATGATGACGAACTGGAAGGCGTTCTGGCACATGAGTTGGGTCACGTACGCAATCGCGATATTCTCACCAGTTCGATTGCCGCCACACTGGCCGGGGCCATCACCATGCTGGCACGTATGGGCACGTGGTTCGGCTTTGGAGGAAGAGACGATCGCGACCGCGGCGGCGGAATCCTTATGCTGCTCCTGGCCCCGTTAGCAGCCATGTTGATTCAACTATGGGTTTCGCGGACGCGTGAATATGAAGCTGACGCGACGGGCGCGGGAATCACGCACAATCCTTATGCGCTGGCGCGCGCCCTGCAAAAGCTGGATGCCTATTCAAAGAGAGTCCCGATGGTAGCCTCGCCTTCCACGGCGCACCTTTTTATTATTCAGCCGCTCACAGCGGCCAGTATTGGCAATCTTTTCTCTACGCATCCACCAATCGCAAAGCGGATTGAACGGCTCACCGGACAGCCGGAAGAATATCAACGATAGCCGCACGCAATGGACTGTTTGCAAACTCTGGCTTTTACAGTTGGGAGGCGTTGGATTTTTCGTCTGCGACTCTCCGCCAGTTGGTAGGGCAGTGTCCGTCCATGTCCTCACGCGGGACAAAGCACGCCAAATTGCGACGGCCGTTAACTCATGGCGGTGAGATTACATCAAAATGCATAGGATTACTGAGCAAAGCCCGAGCATAGTTCGGATATCCGGCCCTGGCATTGCAAAAATGGCTTTGATCTTGATTGCGCGCAATTTTCCCGTGCTCATGCGATCTACTTAGGCTGCACTGAGGTTACTTTGGGCATAAGTATCAGCCCTTTTGTTGCTTGAGCAACCGGGAGAATCACCGCATAGTAGTACGGAACGGGACCCACATTCTTGTGCAATACAGCGATACAATAGAATCCAAGCCGATGGCCTCCACCCAAGTCCACTCTACAGCCAGCAGCACGAGCGCCAGAGCCGCTGCAATTGAGCAGTCGCTGAAGACCATCATTCGCGGCAATGACGAAGTATTGCGCCTGGCATTGGTATCTGTACTTGCACGCGGCCATCTGCTGATTGAAGGCGTGCCGGGCGTGGGCAAGACGACCTTGGCGCACGCTCTATCACGCGCTTTGGATTGCAGCTTTCAACGCATTCAGTTCACCAGTGACATGCTGCCGTCAGACGTGTTGGGCATTTCGGTGTTCTCGGCGTCAGAAAGCCAGTTTGAGTTCAAGTCCGGTCCGATTTTTACCAACGTTCTGCTGGCTGACGAAATCAATCGCACTACGCCCAAGACACAGTCCGCTCTGCTGGAAGCGATGAACGAAGGCCAGGTCACCATGGATGGCAATTCCCATCCGCTGCCGCAGCCGTTTCTGGTAATCGCCACGCAAAACCCCATTGAGCATCACGGCACATATCCGCTGCCGGAATCACAGCTTGACCGTTTTCTGCTGCGCGTCCGCATGGGCTATCCGCAAGGCAATAATGAGCGTGAGATTCTGCGCTCTGAAGCGGGCGCTGCCTGCCTGGATTCGGTAAAGCCTGTTGCAACCGGCGCGGACATTATTGCCATGCAGGATGAAGTTACACAGGTGAAGGTCGACGATTCACTGGTGGACTATGCGCTGGCAATTGTCCGAAAGACGCGCGAAATTGAAACACTTTCATTGGGTGTCTCGCCCCGTGGATCGCTCATGCTTTATCGCGCGGCGCAGGCCATGGCGTATCTTGAAGGCCGCCGCTTTGCCACTCCCGCTGACTTTAAGCAACTGGTGGTGCCGGTGTTCTCACACCGCGTGGTGGTGAATGCCCGCTATTCCTCGACGCTGAAGAAATCCGACCAGGGCGACAATATCCTGCGCGACATTGTTCAGTCAGTGCCTATACCGGTTTAACTTTGTCTGAAATCCCGACCCCTGAGCGAAGCGAACGGGGAAGGGACCCCTATAACCAGAAATGCTTCTAATCCCGAACGTAGTGAGGGAACGCTATCGCCGGATTTGTTTCTGCATCCTGAACGCAGTGAGGGAACCCTATAACCAGAAATCCTTTGAAGCACAGCCGCGACACTTCTTTTCTTTAACTCAAAATTTTGCTGGGCGATAGAGATTCCTCGCTACGCTCGGAACTTCGGATGACTATACTTCTCCTCACATGTCTTTTCTTAGATTCCTGATGCTGCTGGCGCTGATCGTCTGGATCGGCGGGATAATTTTCTTTGCATTCGTGCTGGCGCCCACTCTATTCGGCGTTCTGCCAACAACAAAACTGGCTGGCGACGTTGTGAACGCAACACTGACCAAGCTGCATTGGATGGGGTTGATCTCCGGCATTATTTTTCTAGTCTGCTCGCTGCTTTATAACTGGCAAAAACACGTTCGACTCAGGCCGTTTGCATTAAGCCATATTCTTGTCATGCTGATGCTGGCCTTCACGACGATTTCACAATTCGGGATCACGCCGAGAATGCGGGAATTGCGATCAAGCCCTTCGATCATGGAATCGTCAGATGGCCGTGCGGAGTTCGATCGCTTGCATGCCTGGTCAACGCGGCTCGAAGGCAGCGTGTTGTTTCTTGGCCTTGGAGTGGTGATTTTGACCGCGCGGCGGTTCGGGAACAATTAGGATCTAGCAACTATGACGAAAGACGAATGGCGATTGCTTGGATATGGGTCACTGGCAGCCTTTTTGATGGCACTTTTTCTCGTGCCTATTCTTGTCTGGCACAAGAATTTTCCGAGATTCCTGGCTGAAATAGTTCTTGGTGTCATCGCCTTGACCGTTTTTGCGCTATCCAAATACATGGAGCACCGCGGAAAATCAAATTGATCACTGCCCTGCCTGAGCAATCTCATCCACAGCCCTCTACTTGATACAATCTTTATTTGGCTTTTAATGCTTCAGCCAACCACTATTTGCTAGCTGTTATTTGCTCTGAGGGCGAGGCCGACCACGCGCCGAGCCCGCCGCACAAAGGCAGAATAAATTCGCGAGAGCGTTGCTGTGTGGCGGTTTGGAGCGTAGCGACATAAGAAATAATGGACGAAGGGCGAAGCCGCCCACGCGCTGAGCCCGCTGCAACAGGCGCAGAACAGAGCTTACGGAACATGAATCCGCGTTGGCGGTTTGGAGCGAAGCGACATAAACAATGAAAACTGGAATCATCGGCCTGCCGCAGGTGGGCAAGACATCTCTGTTCAAAATTTTGACCAAAGTAGACATATCGAGCCGCGGGCATTCCAACCCACGCGAGGCGCATCTCGGCATCGCCAAGGTCCCCGACGACCGCCTTGACCGGCTCGCCGTTCAGTACAATCCCAAGAAACTGACACACGCTGTGGTGGAATATGCTGACGTGGCCGCGATCGGCCAGGAAGCATTGAAGGAAACAGCATTCCTTACTGCCTTGCGCACGGTGGACGCGCTGGCCCATGTGCTGCGCGCCTTTGACGATCCCTCCATCCCTCATGTAGGCGACATCAATCCTTTGCGCGACGCCAAGACGGTGGACTTTGACCTGATTGTGAGCGACCTGGGCCAGGTGGAAAAGCGGCTGGAGCGGCTGGAAAAAGATTTAAAGAAGATGAAGAATGCCGAACTGGAGCGGGAAAATGACCTGATCCTGCGGGCCAAGGCGCATCTGGAAAAAGAGCTCCCGTTGCGCGAGATGGAAATCACCGCCGACGACGAGAAACGTATCCGCGGCTTCATGTTCCTGAGCCAAAAACCGATTCTCTACGTGCTGAACGTCAATGAGTCGCAGACACTGGGCGACGATCTGGAAAAAGCAGTCAGCAAATTTGGATTGCAGGAGATATCTTCGCGCAAGAACGCCGGGGCAACTGCTATCTGCGGAAAAGTCGAAGCCGAACTCGCGGACATGAGCGACGAAGAAGCGCAGGAATTTCTTTCCAGTTACGGACTCAAAGAGAGCGGACTCACCCGGCTGATCCGCAAGACCTATGAATTGCTGGGCGTGATTTCTTTCTTCACCATTGGCGAAGACGAGTGCCGCGCATGGACTGTGCCGCGCGGATCGCGCGCGCAGAATGCCGCAGGCGCAATCCACTCCGATCTGGAGAAGCACTTCATCCGCGCGGAGACCATCCACTGGGACACCTTGCTGGACGCGGGTTCAGAAGCCAACGCACGCGCCAAAGGCCAACTGCGGCTGGAAGGCAAGGAGTACATCGTGCAGGATGGCGACGTAATGCATATCCGGCATAGCGGGTGAGCGGGGACGAGTCACTGCGTCTGAAACAATAACTTCCTGGCCGAGCTTCCGACTTCTTCTGCTTTCACAATCTGGCTGAACAAACGTGGCATAGAAAACCCCCAGGCGCTTATGGCCCGGGGGGATTCTCAACCGCAGTGTTGCTAATTTTCAATATGGTCAACGGAAAAGTCTTTTCCGAAATTGGTGAGTACATCTGTGATGATGATCGAAGAGGAAAAGGCACCGTTGATGTTGGCCATTTCATCTTCCGTCAGGATACGTGCACCCCTCCGCGTAAGAACTCTGTTATTCGGTTCGGTCATAAAGTTCCGCCTTTCGAAAGGATTCAACCGTCCAAAATAACCCGGGCAAGCAAATTACAGTCCCAAGCAAGTCGCTGCAATGCCAACAATTGCCGCTCTAATATTCACGAAATGTCATTTTAGAACCGATCGATTTTTCGTCAGCGACACGCCATTAGGGCAGTTACGGCGCGGCTCCCACAAAAAGCTCCTTCCGCGATTCTGCTATTCTGATGGATTGCATCCATGGGGCCAATCACTACAAGCATCCTGCTGGGTTTGACTGCCGCTCTGGCCAATGGACTGGGCGGCGCGGTGATTGTGCAGAAAGACTGGGAACGCCGGTACCTGCGCTACTTCGTCGCATTGGGAGCTGGGTTTATGCTGGGCACCGCATTTTTGGAAATGCTGCCGGAAAGCATCTCCATCGCCGGGCCAAAAGCTTCCCTGCTGATGCTGGTGGGATATTTTCTGGTCCACTTCTTTGAGCACACCGTTACCGGCCATTTCCATTTTGGTGAAGAAACGCACACTGCGGAATTTGCCGCGCGGCGGCGTGGCTATTCAGTGCTCTTCGGTCTGGTTATCCATACATTTTTTGACGGGATCGCTATCGCTTCAGGCTTTTTGATTTCCGGCTGGCTGGGGTGGATCATATTTTTTGCCGTGATTCTGCACAAAGTCCCGGAAGGATTCACAGCTTCATCCATCATGCTGGCCAGCGGACGCAGCAAAGCAGTGGCATGGGCAGCGTCCGGGATTTTAGGTGTGGCGACTGTGGCCGGCGTGCTTACCATGACTATCTTCAGTCGAACGCTCACCGCAGGATTGCCACTCGCCGCAGGCGTTACGTTCTACGTTGCAGCTTCAGACCTGATTCCTGAAGTGAACAAAGAACCGGGAATCCGGATTGCGTTGGTCGTCTTTCTGGGAGTGGGACTGCTGGTGGTGCTGCGGCAGTACTTCCACTAGCTTTTTTCTGAAATCCCGAGCGAAGCGAGGGAACCCTATTTGTACAAAAAATAAGCCGCGAATTCACACAAAGAGACGCAAATCAGAATTGCCTGATTCAAATGATTGGCGTTGCTTCGTATTCATTCGCGGCCTAATTTTCTTGAACAGGTAGCAATCCCTCTCCTCCGCTTCGCTCAGGATCGGGATTTCAAAATTATTCCACCTGCTGCTTCGCTTTATAACCCTCTCGGGCGACGATTTGGTATTTAATTTCCTTGCCGTTCTTCTCGTCTTTCATCTTCAGCGGTTTGCCATTTTCAGGGTCCACTAGTTCTACCT
>JBAVLE010000057.1:0-4603 GCA_049688735.1 Candidatus Angelobacter sp.
GTAGCTTCGCCCGACGCGCGTTTGCTGGCCTGCACTTTTCGCACAAGAGCCAGAAGATCGTCGATCAACAGCGGCTTGCCCAGATACTCAATTGCGCCGGAGCCCAAAGACTTGGTAACTGTCTCAACGCTGGTATGCGCCGTCATAATCACGCAGGCGCACTGTGGCTGCAAGACCTTGATCAGATCAAGCACATTGAGGCCATTGGCCGTTCCCAGATAGAGATCGAGCAGCGCGAGCTGCACCGGCTCTTGGCGCAGGATTACGTCTGCCGATGCCACGCTGTTGGCGGTGAGGCATTCATAACCCTCCGCGGCCAGCACGGAGCTAAGCAGGCTGCGGGTGGAATCATCATCATCCACCACCAGAATTCTGAAGTTACGATTTTTTTCGCTGCCGGACATCCGAAAAGAGCCTTTCTACAGCCTGCTAAAGACTGTCCTCAAAAACTTGTACAAGCATCAAATTTGCTTCGCAAAAACTTTTGCCATCAAGACTGTGTCGTCAAAACTTATAACCCAGCGTCACGCTGACGGAGTTCGCCCGGAACGCGCCCGTAGTTTGTATAAGGTGGTAATAGGAATAATCCGCGGCAAGGTCCCACGGTCCAAACAGAAAGTCATTCTTCATTACGGCGACTCCCGCAGGAGAGTAGCCGGCAAAATCTTCCAGAATTTCCGCGCCTCCATAACCCATATATTCCCCACGATAATGTTTGCCCAGGCGCATACGGAAGCCGGCTGTGCCAAGATGGCTGCGGTACTGGTTAGGGCTGAAGTAGCCGTGGTTCAGGTCTTTGGTGAAATGAATGTGGCGGAAAGCATAGCCGCCGCCAATGGCAAATTGATTGTCATGCCAGGGGAACCACCGCAACGCTTCTCCCCATTCGCGCTCGGCGTGATTGCCGTCAGAATAATGGGTGAGAGAAAGACTGCCCGCAACAGTAAAGTTATGTCCGCGGTAATCGATATGGCTGTGCCAGCCCTGCGCCAGCAGGTCGAACGCGGTGGAATCGAACGTGGGTGAAATGGGATAACGCGAGTAACCGCCGGAAAGGGAAAGCCCTTTCAGCGGATAAAGTTCCAGGTCTCCGTTATAGAGAACTTGACTGCTGGTATCGGCAAAGCGCACCGCCCCAGCGCTGGTACGCACGGCAACGTACTTGCCCAGTCGCAGGCGAGTTTCCCCAGCGCCAGAAAGTACCGTCTCAGTGAAGGTGCCAGTCTTCCAAAGTGAAGTCTCGTCCAGCCCTATTCTCGCGGTAAGATTTTTGCTGAATTGATATACAAACCCTTGACCGGAATAAACAGAACGGTTTCCTGAAGTGTCAGTAAAGAAGGATTCAGAGTTTTGTATGCGATGGAATTCGCGTGCCTGGCCTTCAACCGGCTCAGAGGCAAGATAGTCACTGTACTGTTGCAGTTGCAGGCTGGTGGGATGCCGCGCGAAGGCCTGCTGCAATTGCGCCCGCGCTTCTGCACGCTTTCCTTCCAGAGTCAGATTATGGACCAGCCCAAGCGCCGCAGTTTCGTCCTCTTGATCGGTTGCGAGCAGTTCGCGGTAGAGCCTGTCAGATTCGCGATAGTTTTCCCGATAGCCAAAAATCTGAGCTAGTTCCAGTTTGGCGTTACGGCTGGAGCTGTTGGCCAGCAGGATCGAGTTCAGCAGGCCAATCGCCTGGCGGTCTTTCTTCTGCTCCACATAGATTCGCGCCAACTGAATCTGCAATTCTTCTTGATTAGGGAACTTGATCAGCCCCTGCTGAATGAGCGAGAGCGCCTTTTGCTCATTGTGCTCACTCAATGCCTGCTGGCTTTGCGCGACGATTCGCGCAATTTCCTGCTCAGGCGTCTGCTGTGAAAAAAGATGCGTGCTCATCAAGGCGAGCAACGCCGTGATAATCCTGACGAAAATGGCTTGATATTTCATGTGTTCGAGCCCGCGCGCTTGGCTATCCCCTGATAGCAGGCAATTGAGCGGCCCAAACCTGTTTTCAAGCAGATATACAAGGTTGGGACTCGCCGTTGAGCCAAAGTGTATCCAAACGACGTAGTGGGTGTATCAGATCTAACCACATTTCAAAGGCTTGTACAATCCAGAACTGGAAGGCAAAGGTGCTAGTACGTACCTAAACCTCTAGAAATCAGGCAATGGTGGGATTTTGAAAGATTGGTTAATGGTGCGAAAGGGGGGACTCGAACCCCCACGCCTTGCGGCGCCGGATCCTAAGTTGAGGCGATTAGCAGGCGTGAGCAAAGCGGGAGCCTGCTGCCGAAATCCCGAGCGGAGTCGAGGGATCTCTTTTGGGAAACATTCTGCTGTGAAAGGGGGGACTCGAACCCCACGCCTTGCGGCGCCAGATCCTAAGTTGAGGCGATTAGCAGGCGTGAGCGAAGCGGGAGCCTGCAGGCGAAATCCTGAGCAAGCGAAGCGCGTCGAAGGATCTCAAAGATTGTTGGTGCGAAAGGGGGGACTCGAACCCCCACGCCTTGCGGCGCCAGATCCTAAGTCTGGTGCGTCTGCCAATTCCGCCACTTTCGCCCATGTTGAATCAACCATTTACCTGCCATACGGATTTCGCATTTCCAAGTGTAGCGAAAACTGTAGCGGGTGCCGTCCGTTTTGGTACAGTTTCGAGCCTGGCACGCTGTGCTGTTGCCTCTGTCTTCCGATACTCGCCAAGCCTGTTTACGGCTCGTTGGATCGTCTCGGGAACCGGGTGCACGTACGGTTGTGACGTAATCCGGATGCGTCCAACGATTGCTTGTATTGTAAATGCGTCCGCACCAGCAGCGCCAAGGTCTGTTAGGGGCCGTATGCCGCGTCGAATGCAGTACCGCGTCCCAGGGCAGCTCCATTTCCCGCCGCCTCTTGGTGAACTGCTGTGAGAGCGTATGACGTGAAAGCGGGGCAGTGTACCAGAGGTCTTTATCCACTCGTCCGCCCACACGAACAAAGACGTACTGCGAGCGGGAAATAGTCTTTTGCTTTTCCAAGATCGACCTGGCATCTGTCGCCGCCGGCAAAATCAAGCAGGCAGGCAGCGGCACTTTGTCTTCAGGGAGGGAGTCATTCGTCATGACCTGTGAAATCTGCTCTTTCCTAAAGCGCCTGGCCTCGTTCCAAAATCAGTGAGATCGTAATCCAGGTCTGGGTTACGTTCACGCTCGAGGCTCTTTCCGTTTCTTTGGTGTGAATTTCCTGAGCCGCTCATGCGAGCCCGCGCTTTGGTAAGATGTTCGAGCAAAAGCCATTCACCTCACACACCTTGCCCCCAAGGAGTTGTCATGACCAAAAAAGCCCGCGTACGACCAGACCTGCTTATCCTGATCCTCCTTATGATTGTTCTCTCTCCTGTGCACTATGGTTTTGCTTCCGCCCTTCAAGGCGGAAAAATTGCGCGTTGGCAACATGAAGCAGGCAGTGTCACCATCATCCGTGATGACTGGGGGATCGCACACGTCTATGGAAAAACCGACGCAGACGCCGTTTTTGGCGGGATTTACGCCCAAGCCGAGGACGACTTCAATCGCGTTGAGACGAACTACATCAATGCCATGGGACGCCTGGCTGAGGCGGAAGGCGAATCAAAAATTTATCAGGATCTTCGTATGAAGCTATTCATTGATCCTGTTTCGTTAAAAAAGCAGTATGCGGAAAGCCCGGAGTGGCTGAAAAAGTTGATGAACGCGTGGGCCGACGGACTGAACTTTTATCTCTATAAGCACCCAGAGGTGAAACCGCGACTCATCACGCGCTTTGAACCGTGGATGGCGCTCTCATTCAGTGAAGGAAGCATTGGAGGGGACATTGAACGCGTGAATCTCAGTCAACTTGAGGACTTTTACGGCAAAGGTCCCGCTATTCATGTGGCACACATTTCCGATCCTGCAAATGCTGACGCCGAGATGGCCGAGCCCACAGGCTCGAATGGAATGGCCATCGCTCCTTCAAACACTGCTGATCATCATGCGCTGTTGCTCATCAACCCGCATACCTCGTTCTTTTTTCGCTCTGAGCTACACATGGTAAGCGAGGAAGGTTTGGACGCTTACGGCGCGTCGACATGGGGTCAGTTTTTTATTTACCAGGGATTTAACCTACACATCGGCTGGATGCATACCTCCAGCGGTGTTGACGCCATAGATGAGTATTTGGAAACGGTGACGAAGAAAGGCGATCATTACTTTTACAAGTACGGTAAGGAAGAGCGGCCGGTGATCGCCAAGAAAATTACCGTCAGTTATAAGACCGATCATGGCATGGCTGATAAGACATTTACAGCTTATTGGACCCACCACGGGCCCATAATCCGCGAGGAGGACGGCCACTGGGTCAGCATTCGCCTGATGCAGAAGCCAATCAAGGCATTATCAGAATCTTTTCTGCGCACCAAAGCCAGTGACTATAAAAGTTATCGCAAGGTGATGGAGTTGAAAGCCAACTCCTCAAACAACACTATTTTTGCCGATGCGGATGGCGATATAGCCTACTTTCACGGAAACTTTATTCCAAGGCGTAATACAAAATTTGATTTCACCAAACCGGTGGATGGCAGCAATCCTGAGACAGATTGGCAGGGACTTCTTTCGGTGGATGAGAC
>JBAVLE010000058.1:0-9947 GCA_049688735.1 Candidatus Angelobacter sp.
GACGCTTCCGTCATCTGCTTGGCCAGATACATGGCAATCTGGCGCGGGAAAACGATGGCGCGTGAGTTGCTTTTGGCCTTGATCTCAATGACGCGTAGGCCAAACTGTTCTGCTACCGCTTTCTGAATGGCATCAATCGTAATCTTGCGCGCCTGCGAATCGATGAAGTTCTTCAACACCTGCTGCGCTGTGATCAGGCTGATTTCTGCGCCTGTGAGCGAGCAATAGGCAATCAAGCGGATCAATGCGCCTTCAAGCTCACGGACATTAGTGCGAACATTGGAAGCGATGTACAACGCGAGATCCGTTGAGAGAACCACGCGCTCTGATTCCGCCTTCTTTTGCAGGATTGCGACTTTGGTCTCTAGGTCCGGCGGCTGGATGTCAGCAATCAAGCCCCATTCAAAGCGGGAGCGCAGACGGTCTTCGATTTCCGGCAGCTCTTTTGGCGGACGGTCGCTGGCAATCACAATCTGCTTCATCGATTCATGCAGCGCGTTAAATGTGTGGAAGAATTCCTCTTGTGTACGCTCTTTCTGCGCCAGAAACTGGATATCGTCGATCAGCAGCACGTCCACGTTGCGGAACTTGTCGCGGAAGCTGATCATTTTGTCATAGCGCAGGGAATTGATCATCTCGTTGGTGAACTTTTCGCTTGAGATGTAGCAGATGGAAGCCTGAGGCTGCCGGCGTTTCACTTCATGTCCAATGGCCTGCATCAGGTGCGTCTTGCCCATCCCCACGCCGCCATATAGGAAGAGCGGGTTGTAAGCCTTGGAGGGCCGTTCCGCTACAGCCTGTGAGGCTGCATGCGCAAACTGGTTGCCAGCGCCGATAACAAATGCTCCGAAAGTGTACTTGGGACTGAGCTGCGCTGCAGAATCCCAGTCAAAACGCTGCTGTCTTGATGAAGAGGGCGCAGACGTGCCGCTGGCTGAAACCGGAGCGAATCCTCCATCCGCGCGGACCGGAGGGACCGTGGGATCTTCTTCCGCAGTAACGAATTTCACGTCCTGGTATTCAGGCGCCAGCGTGTCCATGGCTTCCTGAATCAAGTCACCGAATTTTTCACCAAGCTGGCGAAATTCCGGGTTCGGCACCCGGACAAAAATTATATTGCCGTTGATGTGGCTGAAGCGCGTTGGCTTAAGCCATGTGTCATAGGAATGACGAGTGATCTTTTTTTCCAGCGCTCCAAGTATTCGGAGCCATGGATTTGCGGTTGCGGTAACGGTCGCAGCAGGTAATGACATTCTTGGGATGATTCCTATGTTGCGAGCCGGCCAGGGCCCGTAGTTGAACTTGAAGAAACTTTGTATTTGCTCTCAAGAGCAACGCAGAGATGATGAACACTGCGTTGTGCAACAATTATTTTTTCGACTGGTGGGCATACTAGCACGAAGTTCAGTCGCCGGAAATGCATACACAAGACTTTTTTTTCTGCTACTAATTTCTCCAAAACATCTCGTACAGATTTTCCTCGAGCTCTTAATTTTGTAATTGCAGCAAGTGTGGTGCAACATTCGATTTGTTGCCTGCATTGCTTGTCCATAGCGCGTTTCTATCGCGTGCAAGATGAGAAGTTGTCTGCCGATAATTGGAAACGGAGCACTTGATTTCATAAGAAATAAATTATGAGTGCACCGGAGGAAATGATGTCCACCCTGCGGTTGCAACGCAGGCAAGCTCGCCGTAGATATCCCCGCCCTCACTCCAGCCCCGGGGGTCTCTGATAACAGGACACTGCCCCAGCCCTCCAAAGTGTGGCACGAAAGGCCAGAATTCCTTTATACTTATCGTTTGCCCAGCGCAAACAATCCTGAGTAGGAGTTCCACAAGTCAATGCCAAAGCGCACTTTTCAACCTAACCGACGCCGTCGTTCCAAGGTGCACGGTTTTCGCACGCGAATGAAAACAAAGAGCGGAAGGGCAGTTCTTTCCCGCCGCCGCGCTAAAGGACGCAAGCGCGTTTCCGTGAAGCCTGGCTTCCGGGAATAGTTCTTCTGTAATGCCCATTTTGCCTGCCAGACCAGCCGTGGATGAAACTTCTAACAAAGTGTCGCAAGGCTTTCCGCGGGAAGCGCGATTACTGAAGCATGCTGACTTCCAGGTGGTATACAAACAGGGCAGGAAGCATTTCTCCGGAAATATGACGGCTTTTTATCGCGAAAACCAGGTCGACGCCGCCCCGCGTGTAGGCTTTACGGTGGGCAAGGTCCTGGGCGGAGCTGTGGATCGCAATCGCATTCGGCGGCGGATGCGTTCGGCGGTTCGAAATCATTTGAGCGAACTTGTTCGTCCGCTCGATCTGGTATTACATCCGCGCAAAAGCGTGCTGACTTTGGAGTTTTCCCAATTGGATGCGGAGATTATGCAAGTTTTTGCCGCCGTACAGCGAGGGCGTGGACGATGAAGGACCTGGCAAGATTATGCCTGCGGTTTTATAAGGGCGCCATTTCTCCTCATTTGCCGGTCGCCTGCCGTTTTGTTCCCAGTTGTTCGGAGTACGCTGCAGAAGCCGTGGCTAAACACGGCCTGTTTTATGGTTCGGCGCTTGGCCTTTGGCGGATTTTACGATGCAATCCCTTCGCGCGAGGGGGCTATGATCCGGTCCCCGAAAAGAATGCAGCACGGCCTATTGCCGCTGAGCGGCCTAATGCAACGCAGAAGAGTTAGCTGATTTTGAAATGCACCAATAGGATTGATTCAAAAGGGGCGAGGCCAGAGCAGCCGAGCTGCGTACCCCGGCCTAAAAACAGAATATTTTTTGATGAAGATGCTCCCCTGGTTTGGGAGCGAAGCCACAGGAAAAGAAGACCTATCATTGACTGAATATCGTAATCCACAGAACGAACCCGGCTCAGATAAGCGAATGCTTCTGGCCCTGGTGGGTGTATTTGTGGTGCTTGGCGTGATGCAGTACCTCATGCCCAAACCCAAGACTCCCGAAAAAAACCAGCAGCAACAGCCGTCGCAGCAAGCCCAGCACACGCCGAGTCCTGTGGCGGCTCCCGTCGCGTCCGCCACTCCCACGCCGCCCAAGTCTCCCGCCGCTGCGGTGAAAGTCCCCGTGAAGACGGCGGCCAGTGAGACGGAATCAATTTTACAGACTCCAACGTATCGAATTACTTTTACCAACCGCGGCGCTAGTGTGAAATCGTGGGTCCTTACCGAAAAGGAAAAGTTTAAAGACGGCACAGAGAAATACAAGTACACCGACGATAACGGCAAGCCTTTCGAGTTGGTCAATCCAACCGTCGCGAGTCAGTTGGGGAATCCGCTTTCATTTTTTGCCTATGACAAGGAGCTTGAGAAAAAGCTGAATGAATCTCTTTACGTGGGAGGCGCAGCGAGTGGACCAACATCGGGCGCGCTGACGTATGAGTTTTCCGATGGCGACATCACCGTACGCAAAACCTTCCGCCCCGATAAGGACAATATCCTCAGTGTTGAGACTGAAGTGCTGCGCAACGGTGCGCAAGTTGCCGCCTTTCCCCAATGGGCCAGTGGTCTGGGCGACCAAATGGCGCCGGCTTCCTATACCAAGAGCCGGGTCGATTACCAGCAGGGCTCAACACTGGAACGTAAGGACCCGACGTCCGGCGGAATTATAAGAAGCAAGAAGTGGATCGTTGGCGGCGAAACCGTGCCTGGTCCGTTGGATTGGGCGGCGACCGCTGACCAATATTTTGCCGTCGCTTTCCTGCCGGACAATCCCAAAGATTCGACATTGGTCACGTTGAACTCCCAGGCGGAAGTCCCTAAGAACCCTGAAAAGCCCAATGAAGGTAACGATAAAGCCAATGTTGTTGGGGTGGCCTTTGGAAATATGAGCGGACCAACGCGCGTGCGAGTGTTTGCCGGCGCAAAAGCGGTGGACACCCTGGAAAGCATTCAGAGCCATCCTGGCGGCCCTGATCTGCGCGGCATTTATGATTTTGGCACGTTCAGCATTATCGCCCGGCCGCTTTTTCTCTGGCTGAAATGGACATACACAAACTGGATCAACAATTGGGGTTGGGCTATTGCGTTTCTGACTCTGGTGATTACGATGGCGCTGCTGCCGTTGCGTATTTCCAGTATGAAATCGTCATTGCGCATGCAGAGAATCCAGCCGCAGATGAAGTCGATCCAGGAGAAATACAAACGGTATAGCCTTACCGATCCACGCCGCGCGGACATGCAAAAGGAAATGCAGGCGCTCTACAAAAAAGAAGGCGTCAATCCAGTCGGCGGCTGTTTCCCTCTCCTGCTCCAGATGCCATTCCTGTATGCCTTTTACGCCATGTTGAACAATGCTATTGAGTTGCGGCAGGCAAATTGGCTTTGGGTTCACGATCTCTCCATGCCGGACCCGCTGCACATCCTGCCGATCATCATCATAGTGGCGATGTTCGTGCAGCAGAAGAGCGCGCCGCAAGGCGGAATGGATCCGGCGCAGCAGAAAATCATGGCTTTGATGGGGCCGCTCATGTTTGGCGCCTTTAGTTGGGCAATGCCGGCAGGTCTGTCTATTTACCTGGCGCTCAGTACGCTGCTGGGTTGGGCGCAACAGACATTCATCAATCGCTCCGAGTTGGGGCAGCAGGTGAAAAAAACGATTGAAAAACGTAATGCGCGCAAGCGGTAAAGCGGTAAAGCGGTAAAGCTGTAAAATTCCCCGGGGAGTTTGAACGACAAATGCTGCAGGACAAGGTTGCAACCGCAAAAAAGATCGATGCATTCCTGAAGAACGTCATCTCTTCAGGCGCGTTCAAATTGAAATACCGGATCACGGTAAACCCCCCAATAACGGACGCCGAGACGCCGGACATTCTGGTGGAGTTCGCCGGTCCGGACAGCCAACTGCTGCTGGAGCGCGGCGGAGAAGTTTTGCGGTCATTTGAAGTCCTCACTCACGAATTGCTCCATCTTCATGCTGAAGACCATGACAAAGTCAGCTTTGACTGCAAAGGCTACCGCGCTGCCCGCCAGCAGGAACTGAAACTCGCTGCCGAGGTTGCGGCAGATCGCGTATTGCAGAGTGGATTACCCTATTCTTTTGCACCTATGTCATCGCGTGAGCGTCGTTTGATTCACCTGGCATTCCGTGATCACGCTTCGCTTTCCACCCAGAGTGAAGGCGAAGGGGGACGCCGGTATGTGGTGCTGTATCCCAGGGATTACAAGCCTGCGCGTCCGCGCCGGTAACAATCTTCTTCTTTTAGATCACACCGCAAGATCAAACCCCAGTCAGCTATGATGTGCGTGAACCGCTCACGAGTGGCGCATTCTCATATGACGGCATGGGAGCGGCTTGAAAACCCAGTGACAGGAATAAATCTTATGTCTACAACCGTGACTATGATCGGTGAAGTTCCCATCTTTGGATTGCTTGACGATGAAGAGCGCGAAGCGCTGGCCCAGTTAATGGACTGCCGCGACTTCAAAACTGGTGAAATCATTTTTCACTACGGCGACGCAGGCGGTGAAATCTTTATCCTGCGCTCCGGCCGCGTTGAGCTTTTTATTGAAAATACGGAAGGGGAAAAGATCGTTGTCGCAGAAAATGAGACCGGCGACGTCATTGGCGAGCTATCGTTTCTAGACGGGGGCGCGCGTACCGGCACCGCAACGGCCATGGAAGAGACGCAAATGCTGGTCATGCATCGTGATCGCTTGCTGGATTTCATTGACAAGCATCCACATGCGGCCATGGACCTGCTTACCGCTGTGGGACGCCGCCTCCGCGCCACCGACGAGCTTCTACGGACACAAGTTTCCCGCAACCCCAACCTGGAAGAAGAAGAAAGACTGACTTTTGGTCAACGCATTGCGGACAAAGTGGCTACTTTCGGCGGTTCCTGGACTTTTATCATCCTCTTCGGAGTTGTCCTTGCTATCTGGGTCATTCTTAATTCGACGGCGCTGCTCAGAGACCACTTTGATCCTTATCCGTATATCCTGCTCAACTTATTCTTGTCGATGATCGCTTCAGTGCAGGCGCCTGTGATCATGATGTCCCAAAATCGACTTTCATCGAAAGACCGCCTCAAGTCAGACCTGGATTTTGCGGTAAACCTGAAGGCCGAACTGGAAGTGGCGCATCTGCATCGCAAAGTCGATCATATTTACGAGCGGCTGGAAGACCATTTTGCACGGCTGGAAAAAAGCAAATAGCAATTGGCAAATAGCAGTTTGCAATTGCACAGTTAAATCGGGCGCAAAATGCTTCGATGGCAGGCGCGATGCTGATACCAAAAGATACACAGGCTAATTGCCAATTGCTATTTGCTAAGTGCTCCAATGAACCTTGACGACACCATCGTCGCAATTGCCACGCCGCCTGGTCGCGGCGGCATTGGCGTGGTTCGCCTGGCCGGGGCGGAAGCGCGTGCGATTGCCGGCCCAATGCTGCGGCTGAAACACGAGCTTGCCGCAGGCCGTTCCATCTTTGGCGAGGTGATTGAGCCTGTCACAGGAGAAAGGATCGATGAGGCGGTGGTTACGTTCTTCGCCAAGCCGCACTCTTACACCGCCGACGATGTGATAGAAATTTCTGCTCATGGTGCGCCAGTAGTCTTGCGGTATATTGTCGACTTGGCCACAAGCCGCGGCGCACGCCTCGCCGAACCGGGCGAGTTCACGATGCGGGCGTTTCTCAATGGCCGCATTGATCTCACGCAGGCAGAAGCCGTCCGCGACCTGATTGAATCGCAAACGCTCTATCAGGCGAAAGTAGCGGCGCAGCAGCTAGAGGGATCGCTTTCACGCAGGTTGCAGCCGATCAAGCGAAAGCTGGTGGAATTGGTAGCGGTGATGGAAGCCGGTATCGATTTTGCTGAGGACGACGTTTCGGTGCTGCCAGCGACAGAGATTTTATCTCGGCTGGAACAAGTGCAGGTTCCGCTTGAACAGCTGCGTGCATCCTTTGCTTACGGAAAAATCGTGCATGAAGGGCTTACGCTGGCAATTGTCGGGCGGCCAAACGTGGGCAAGTCGAGCCTATTTAATCGGTTGGTGGAACGTGAGCGGGCAATCGTGACTGCCACGCCCGGAACCACGCGTGATCTGGTTACGGAAACTGTTGCCTTGGGCGGCATTCCGATCAAGCTGATCGATACCGCGGGCATTCGTCACTCCACCGACGAAGCTGAGAGCATCGGCATTCGCAAGTCTTATGAAGCATTAAGCGAAGCTGACCTGGTCTTGGTGGTGCTCGATAGCACTCAGGAGCTTTCTAGCGAAGATCGTGAGCTGCTTGAGATGACTTCCAAGCGCCGCACGCTGGCTGTCGCCAACAAATCTGATCTGGCTCCCGATGGTCTACCGCCAATGGCCGATTGGCAGGCGTTCAAGACCTCCGCGGTCACTGGCGCTGGGATCGAAGTACTTCGAGCCGCGATTCTGGAACAAGTCGCTGGCCACTCTGTGCGGGGCGAACAGGAAACCGGCTTTCTCACCAACATTCGCCACCAACGATTGGTGGAAGAATCGCTGGGCTGCATTGAAGCCGCCTGCCACGCGGTGAAGCGCAGTATTCCGCATGAAATGATCATGCTCGATCTTTACGGCGCGGTGCGCCCGCTGGACGCCATTACCGGCGAGACCACGACAGATGATATTTTGAACCTAATCTTCAGCAGTTTTTGTATTGGGAAGTGATGCTTACTCGTACGCTAAGGCCTCAATAGGATCTTGCCATGCGGCTACTATTCCAGGATAAAGAGCCCCCAGCATAGCAGCACCCATCGCGATTGCGCCGGCAATTGGCCACCATTCCGGGACAATTGCCTGTGGCAATGATGCTGGTACGAACCTGGCTAAAAGCCATCGACTCAGGAGACTGAACAAAATGTTCAAAAGGCTTCCTCCTAAACCAAAGCAAAATGCTTCCATCAGGATGATCCTGACGATCAACAGCTTCGATGCTCCCAGGGATTTCAAAATTCCTATTTCGCGGGTTCGCTGCTGCACGGCCATGTACATGGAGAGCGACGCTACGGCTGCGCCTATCAAGACCGCTACGCCAATAATCACGTTCAGCAGCGGGCGCAGAAAAGGTACGTTATCCACGTTCGTCAGCGATACAAGCTCGGCCACGGAATAGATGTTGTAGTCAGGAAGCAGGTTCTTAATGGATTCAATGACGGCTGAGGTGTTCGCTGGGTCGTCGAGTTTGAGGTAGATCTGAGCAACTTTGCCCGCGCTTCCATCAAGATCTTGCAAAGTTGATAAAGGCAGGAAAATGTGGGCGAGTTTGCCCGGTTCCACGATGCCAGCCACCTGCCACTCGCGGTTGAGGAGGTTCACCTTGCTACCCGCATGAACGTGCGCCTGTTGAGCGTAGTACGTGTCAAACAATATATCGTCAGGCCTTTCAAACGAGTGCCTTCTCTAAAAATGAACTTACCGCTCATGCGCTCAAAGGCCGCCGGATCTATCCCCGAAAGTGTTGTCCAGCCCGAAACCAGGTGACTGGCCACTCCTGTCCCGAACTTTACATGCGGCAGTTCCTCTAATTTTTCGATGAGCTTAATCGGCAAGTTAGAGAGACCGACAGTTCCAACGCGAGAGTCAGGAGACCGCACAATGATGTCGGCGCCGATGCCACGCGTACGCTGCGAGGAATCCTCGAACCGTGGCTTAGACCAACGAGCGTCAACATCAGCGTAACGGGGATGGCAATCAGGAGAACGCTCAGAAATGTTCGGACGGGCCGCTGACTCAAGTTTGCAAGAATAAGCTTGCTAATCACGTTACTTAGAATAGCAAAGCAGAGAGACTACAACTGCGTCGCGCTTACACTAATAATCCCCTGAATCTCTGCGGGATCGTCGCGTCCTTTTTGAAAAGTAATTCCCGGCATCTTAGCGTAGGTATTGGCCAACCTGATTTCCTTTACTTCAAAAAAACGTGTGCCATCGCGGCCAATGCGCTCGTCATAAGTGATGCCAGTCAGATAATACGGGTGTCCGCGCCAGAGCAGCAGCGTTACTTGCTGCAACTTTAAACCGGCAATTACAGGATCGATGCTCATCGGCGGACCGGGCGTGAAATGGATTTCCAGCCGGACGTGACGGCCATCATCTAAAACAAAGTCACGATTCACCACCAGCCTCAAAGCGTCAATGGTTGGCATATCGTCCGTGCAAAGCTCTCCACCGTTCAAGCGCATGACCCAGAAACTCTGGTCCAGCGGAACATTTTGCTGCTGTAGCATGGTCTCAAGGCCAGCAGCTATGGCCCAGTTTTCGCAATTTTGTTTGGCAGTGTTCAGCTTTGTTTCAGCGGCAAGATCTGCGGTTTGGTCCGGCTTGAGGTAGTACTGCTGGCCCTGTTTCTGGCCTGCCGCTTGCAGTGATAGCGCGATGAGCAGAAAAAAGACTGCGAAATGTGGCCTGCCGCGCATTGGTGCCTGCAAGTGTAAAGCTGATTGAGTGATCTTGATCGGTAATTTGCGCGCGTTCTTACTTTGCCAATGCAGCCATGGCTTTGCGGAAGAGCGAATCAAAACTCTGACCGGAAACATTACCGAGCGTTGCCAACGCCCGCTCTGCCATGGGTCGCTGATAGCCCAGATTGACGAGCGCAGAAATCACATCTTCTTCAACCGGTGAAGTTGCAGTAAGTGCTTCAGGCGGGACGCCAAAGCCCTCCAGCTTGTCGCGAAGTTCCAGCACCATGCGCTCCGCGGTCTTTTTCCCTATGCCGGGAATGCGTGTGAGCGAAGCCACGTTGTTGCCTTTAATGGCGGCTATCATGTTGTCCACTGGCATGCCGCTCAGAATGGTAATCGCCAGTTTGGGTCCGATTCCGCTTACGCTCAGCAGCTTTTCAAATAGTTGTTTTTCTCCCGCGCGCAGGAATCCGAAGAGAGCCAGCATGTCTTCCCGCACATGCGTGTGAATGAAGAGAGACACTTCGACATTTAAAGCCGGCAATTCGGAAAACGTGGGAACACTGAT
>JBAVLE010000059.1:0-2927 GCA_049688735.1 Candidatus Angelobacter sp.
ATACTCCATTGCCTTTTTGATTTATCCTCGTTGCCGAATATCACAAGCATTGCGCGATAGAGGCTCTGAGAATGGCCACGGAACCTAAACAACTTGAAAGCCTGGACACGAAAGTATGGATGTCCAAGGGTGACGCCGCCCGCCGGGGGTGTTCCCCGCCAAGTAATTTGGGAACTGGTGAACCGAGGAATGTTAATTTTCGCGCGATGAATTTTCGTGATAGGTCAGTAGAGTTGAAATCGGGCGGCGGGGCCGACTCGCGCACCGAGCCGTTTGCGGCCGGGGAATCCTGGGCCAAGCAAGAATCTCAAAGCGGCTTCGGAGCGAAGCGACATTATGGCCTATTCGGCAGCTTCACCTTCCTGTCTTCCGGCTTCATGCTGTTGAACTCTTCTGATTTGCCTTTGGGAATGCTCAGCACCGTCCACTCCGAACCCCGCAGGTGCTTGCCTACATAGAGAATTTGTCCTACATGATAGGCCGTGTGCATCAGGCTGCGATTAATGGCCTGCAAGATAGTATGGGGCTCGCCGCGGATGGTGACCGTCTTCACAAAATCATCTGGCTTGAGCGCCGCGACCATATCAAAGACGATCTTGAAGCTCTCTTCCCAGCGACGCATCAGGTCAGCGCGCGTGTCGGCTTCCGTGAGAACAAACTCCTGGTCACGATTGCGGTCCGGCTTCTCGCCATCAGTAGTCAGGAAGTCCAGCCAGCGTGAGCGCAGGTTACCGGCCATATGCTTCACGAGTTGGGCGGGGCAGTTGGACTCAACGTCCGGGCCCTTGAAGAAGTCAGGATCGGTAAGCTGGGCCAAGCCGCCATCGGCCAGGCGTTTATAGCCTCGAAAGCTGCGCCGCACCTCGTCAAGATAATCCGCCTCAAAAGACCTGGCATCGACCATCACTTAACCTCCTGAATTTTCTAGCTTAACAAGAAACTTGCACCCGAAAATGCCTCCGGTGCGTATAACTGTTCAAGAGAGGGCACTTGGAGCAAACGGCAGCATTTGAAGATGACCGGCTCAAACAGGCGCTAACGTTGTCACTCAATGGTGACACAGAGGCCTTTGCCGACCTTGTGCGCGAGCATCAGGGGATGGTCTTCAGCATTGCTTACCACTTTCTTCAGGACCGTTCTCTGGCGGAAGACCTGGCGCAGGAAGTTTTTCTAGAGCTGTTTCAGAGCATCGATCGCATACAGTCTCCGGCGCACCTGACGTACTGGCTGCGAAAAGTTACGTCCAACCGCTGCATTGACCAGGGAAGAAAGAAGCATCGCCGCCGCGAGATGGCGCTGGAAGAAGCCCCGGAACCGGCAACTGCTTCCGCGCACGCCGACCCCATGCTGCTGGATCGATTGCAGCAGAGCCTGGCAACGCTGCCGGAAAAGCAACGGCTGGTGGTGATCATGAGGTTTCAAGAGGGGCTGGGCCCGGCAGAGATCGCAGAGGTTCTGGAAATGCCGGTGAACACGGTGAAGAGCACTCTGCATCGTTCACTGGCTGACCTGCGCAAGGGCCTGACGCGCAAGATTCGAGAGGTTCGATATGCATTTTTCTGAAGATGATCTTCGTGAAGCGCTCAAGCGCAAAGATCCCGGAGAAGGATTCACCCAGAGGACATTAATTCGGGTAACCCAGGCAGGGGTGAACCAAGCGAAGGTAGAAGCTACAACGCAGCCGGCAACAAAGAAGCTCAATGGAAAGTTTCTGACCTGGTGGACGCTGCGTCCAGCCTGGACTGTGGCGGTGGTGGCAGTGTTGCTGCTGGCATTCGGGATTGGCGGCTATCAATATTCTGAATACCGCCACGCCGAAGAAAACCGCATTGCTCGCGCCAAACAGCAGCAGCTTCAGCAGGAAGCAGAACGCGCCCGTGATCAGGCAATCATGGCGCTGGAGATTGCGCGCGCCAAGATGAACCATGTTCTGCAGCACGCTCAACTGCAGGTAGAACCTAGTGACAAGATCAGGAGACAACGTCTATGAACCTTGCAACCCGCAAGTTAACTCGAATTCTTATCGCCGCGGTCCTGGGCTTTTCCGCCCTGCGCGGCTATGGACAGGATGCGAAGCTGCAACTTGCCAACCTGGACAAGCTGAGCGAAAAAGCCGCCAGAGTAACAGACGTCACGCTCGATGGATCGCTGCTGCAATTCGCCGTGAGCCTGATTCAGAAGGTTGATGCGGAAGACAAGGATGTGGAACAGCTGCAATCCATTATCAGAAACCTCAAAGGCATCTACATCAAGAGCTTTGAGTTTGATGAAGCCAGCCAGTACAGCAAAGGCGATGTGGATGCCATACGCTCGCAGTTGACGTCGCCGCGCTGGAGCAAAATTGTACAGAGCATGGAGAAACGCCATAACGAATATGACGAAATTTACGTCCTGAAGAATGGCGACAAGGTTGGCGGCGTAGTAATCCTGGTGGCAGAAGCCCGGGAGCTAACGGTCGTGAATCTTGTGGGCGACGTTCCCATGGACAAAGTGGCCTCACTGGAGCGCCATCTGGCTCCGGGCGAAAAACACTCTGACAAGCCGAAACAAAAGAAGGAGAGCGGCCATGATCAGGAATAGCAGGATGTTCACTTTCGCGTGCCTGATGCTTGCCGGCTTTTTTACGACAGCGCAGAGCGCCTTTGCCCGAGATGATTTTGGCAAGATCGTCCATCACATCGAGGTGAATTATCACGTTCATCGCCAGCATCGTTGGGTGATGGGACTGGCCGGATTCACCGTTAAGGTATGGCACATTGCGGGCGTAAAGAATTTCAAAGGCGCCATTTTTGAAAACCAGCAGTTTGTGAATACGGCCTCTGATACGCGGTTTGATGAAGTTGTCCGGGCTGCCATGGATTCAGGGTGGCAGCCGCTGGTCCAGAGCTGGGACCGCCATACCGGCGAGCGCACCTACATCTATGCGC